>NZ_JBHIRW010000035.1:0-10478 GCF_042197445.1 Bartonella sp. AA1HLJMS
TCACCATAAGGAGAGAGACGTTCAGTATAGGTTTTTATTTTAGTAGACCCGCCGACATTTTCACGAATAACAGCAATTCCATGAATATTGGCATTTTCATAAACATGCACGTTATTTGCTATACGAGCATTTTCATAAACCCTAGCATTGTCATAAACATAGGCATTATCATAAATAATAGCCTTGCCATACACATGTGCATTACCATAAACATGGGAATTATCAGAAATAACAGCATTGCCATAAACATGGGCATTATCATAAACATAGCCAGCAATGATAGCATTGTCATAAACCCGCGCATGACCATAGATATGACCACAAATGATAGCATTGCCAAAAAACCTTGCATTTTCATAAACGTGACCATTTTTAAACACAAGAGCCTCATCATACACCCAGCAATTGCCATCATGAGAGAGGTTATCTTCCTTTTCGATAAAGCCCCCCAAGGCACCAGCTTTAACATCAGAAAAGTCTTTTAATGCTTGGATACGATAAAGAATTTGATTACTAATTACACGTGTCTCATTTGTGAGTGCAAACTTCTTTTGCATGGCACAATTCCTGTATAAAGAGATTTAAATTTTAGAATGAGATGTTTTAAAGAGGGACGCCCCCGCCGCGCCTGCGCGTTATTTACGCAGCATCATTTTCATATTCGCTGTCATTATAATCGTCATAATACCACTCACAATCAGCATAATATTCATGACGGTAATAATCATCTTCACTCCCAAATTCTGGATATGCCTCATCCCAAATATGATCATCAGCAGTTAAAGAGGCGGCGCTATGAACATAAGAATCGCCAGAGATAAGAGCCCCACAAACCACGGCATCATCAAAAACACGCGAGCCATCACAAATATGAGCAGCGCCGCTTATTTTTGCATTGCCACCGATATGAGCATCATCACAAATCACGGCATTATCGGAAATATGAGCATGATCAGTGACACGGGCGTTATCATAAATTTGTGCATTGCCTTCAATTACAACGGCATTGCGAACATGAGCATTTCCATAAAGCTTTGCATTGTCCTTTAATAACATGCCTTCAAAAATAGCATTCCCATAAATTTTTGCATTCCCACAAACGTCTACAAAAAAGCTTTTTACTTTAGCATTCCCTGAAACCCTTGCATTTTGAAAGACGCGCGCTTTGTCATAAACCCAGCAATTGCCTTTGTGAGATAAGTTACTTTCGTTTTCAATATACCCCCCAAGATCGCCAGCTTTGACATCCCCAAAATCTCTTAAAGCACGTATACGGTATAATATGAGACCAGTCACAAAATCCATTTCGCCAGTAAACTCATATTTTTTAGATGTTTTTTTCTTATTAACGGGGGTGTTTTTTGAGATATTTGTCATATTTAAACCTGTATGTTTTTAAAAGTTTTGAATTGACAGCCTATAAAGGGCGCCGGGCGTTCAAAACACGGCATACAGTCCGTTGCTATGCTTTTCCCATAAGGGTATTGTATGGCATAAGCACACCCGACATAAATACATACACTTATAATATAAAGCGTTGTAATAATCGAATTTTGTAGAGGAAGTAAACAATTTTGGTTGTTTATCCACTGTATGTTTAGTGTTTTGAATCACTTAAGTATTTACATAACAAAATACGTATTTATTGTCAAACAATATTTTATCTTTTTTGATATTTTTTGTATTTTTTTAAATATGTTGTGTATTGATAATATCTTATGCCTATTAGTTGCTTCTTTTATATTTATATGCTTTTAAAGCTATATTATTGGCTTTCTTAAAAGATTGCGTTATTTTCTGAATCTATACATTTATAATATTTAGAAACGCTCTCATAATGCGTATTTTAAACTTTATAACCTATCAATTTTGTTGCTAAATGAATTTTAAGATTTCTGTTAATTTCTTTTAATAGCACATTTTAGACTTAACAGCCTTTATAGGGACTGTCTTTATAAACAAATGCTTTCATTTGCATATGAGTATTCAAGTTTACTGTTTTTACGCATTCTTTATAGCTGTTATGTTCTTTATAGTCATGGCATCATTTTTCATTTTCATAAGAGAAACGATAAATAGGATAATTGCGATTTATTGTCTGTTATGAAAACATCTCAGTAGAAACTGATCATTATAGAGATGAGCAAAATCCCTTTTAATAAACTTTTGTCATTTTTGTCAGTTCTTCTTAGAACCTATATCATTTTTTTTAATGAGAAAAATTAAAAACATTATATTTCAATATGTTAGTATTTTAATGATACAACCCTTATTAAGATGCACCCCATAAATACAACTGTAAATATATATTTGTCAGTTATGTGTCAGTAAATTGAACTGACAAAAGTGATCATTTTAGTGAGTCATTAAAACGTGTCTTATGAAAAGCGTATGACCCTTTAAAGCCTTTCAAAAGATAGCTTGTAACTCATATGAAATGCTATCAAAATCATTATGGTTATGAGTTTTGAAGGGGTTTTGAGTTTTGAGGGTTGCTGCTATTATGTAAAAAAAACGATAAAAAGCAAAAACGTTATTTTTCAATAGGTTAAGATTTTACAGATCTTAAAAAAACAACCCATATTGATAACACAACCTATAAATTCAACTAATAATATACGTTTTGAGGGGGTTTTGACGATTTTTACACCTTCAAAACCTATAAGCAAAATGAATATATATATATAACTCTCCTTAAACAAAGCTTTTGAAAACAATAAAGCACTCATTTTAGATTACGATATAACCTCTTAAAGGCAATCCAAATAAGAGTATCTAAAAGTGCAAGTTTCTTCTTTTTAGAATAACGCATGATAAATTATCCTTTTAAAGATTGTATGCAAGCAATGTATAAAGGGGTATAGACTACAGTTATAAGCTCTATACCCCTTACGAGTTTATCATACCCATTTGTAAGCATGCTTTATAAGTTATTCAGTTTCTCTTAATACCAAATTTGGTAAGTTCTTAACGATTTTCATTGTTTCTAAACTTACGGTAATAACCCTTTGAAACAACTCCAAAGGATAAGCAGGGTTTCCAACGGTTTCAACAGCATAGCGATTGGCATCATTAACAATGCCGCTCTTTTTATCAGTCTTTACACATTGCCGTTCCATAACCCATTCAAGAGCGGGTTTACCATTGACGATATATTCATAAGCTTCAAGAGGGATATCTGTCATTGTGACATTGCTGTTGTAAAAAACTGTCGATTTATCTTTTACTTTACTATTCCCAAAAAAATTCATTTCTGTAACATAATAGAATTTTTCAGGATTAGGGATATCAGTGAGTTTTGGATCACCTTTTTTAAAGGTTACAGGATAAGGTTCTACAGTTTCATAGTTCATATGCAAATGCCCCAGTTCACGCCCTGCAGTTACAAATTTCCAAAAATCTTCAGTGCTCTTTACACAAGGGATACGAGGCAATTCTTTAGAGAGGTTATCAGCATAACGGGTGCGGTAATCTTCTGAATGCAAAATCCCGTAAACATAATAAAATAGATCACCTTTAGTGATAGTTTCATTAGGATAAGCGGCTTTAAAATGTGCTAATCCTTCATCCGTAATGGCATCACGGCGTTGTAAACCAGCTGTTTTGTTTTCCTCTATAGAGTTTGTAAATAAATGGGATTGCTTTTCACTTTTCTCTTTTAAGGATACAATATCTTCATAAAGATATTGCGGAAAGCATTGACCGTTTTCTATCACCTGATAATCAGACACAGCTTTAATCATAAGAACAGAAAAGGTTTTTTTTGCTCCTATGCCTGTAAGTTGTATCATTTTATTTTCAACTGATTTTCCTATAGGAAATATACATGGCATTATGGAAACTCTATCGTTGAAAGCACGATTATAATAGAGCCATTGTTTTGTAAAAGGGCGATAAATACTTTGAATAAAGCACGTCTCCTCGAACTCAAATAATTTTTCTCTTATAAATTCTCGTTTAAGAGTACTACTCCAACTGATCTTTGTAGCATCAGCGTTAACGAAATTGTCTATAGCCTTTTCACGTATTTTGCGATCAACATGTCCATAAGCTTCGTTAAAGCGCTCCACTTCGCTATTATAGAAGTTAATCATGTTGTACATGTTTTTTGATAAAGCATTACGACTTGAGTTGTATGCCCACGCATCACGACTGGTTAGAACGCCACAGGAATAAGTTTCAAAAAGCTTTGTATCATGACCTTTCTTAACACCTAAAGCTAGAAATGTTTTGAAACTGTCATCACGTTGATTTATCCAATCATTATGCCTATCCGGTGTAATTATTTGCCAACCTTGTTTACTCCGTGTAATACCATTAATGCTGCCAAATTTTTTAATTGTCTTAAGCTTTTCTTCTCTATTGAGATAATCTCCAATATCACGGAAATATATTTTCCCATGTTGTTGTGCATTTGGATTTTTAACCAAAATAGAAATCGCTATAGGGGCACGAGAACCTTCACCAAAAATTTTTCCACCTTCTTTGCGAGAAAGTTCTCCAGAGGTTCGTTGATTACCACGTAAATGGAAAATATAAAGGCTGCTAAATTCTTCAACGAGGCATTTGCGTAAGCCATCCATAGATTTTGTATCTATAAAACTTGCATTTGTAACAAAACCAATCACACCACGGTCTTTTATACGGTCACTTGCCCAGCGAATGGCGCGGATGTAACTATCATAAAGCGCCTGCATAAGACTTGCTTTTGAATGAGCGGCATAAGTGTCACCAATACGTTTATTTAATATGGGATAGGGAGTGTTCTTTGCATTGTCGTTTTCGCTTTTTTGTCCTATCGAATAAGGAGGGTTACCAAAAATAACTTCGATATCCAGTTTCTTTTGATGCTCTAAATATTCACTGTTTTCTTTGAATAATTTTTGCAGCAGATTCTTTTCTTCAAGCATCCGAAACGTATCAGTCAAACCAATATGCTTGAAAGGGATATATTCTCCTTTCATGATACTATGATAGGTCGATTCAATGTTAATCGCTGCTATGTAATAGGCAAGTAAGACAATCTCATTGGCATGGATATCATAACGGTATTTATATTCCATATCCTCTGGTTTGATGAGATCTGATTGTAAAAGCCGTGTAATAAAGGTACCCGTTCCCGTGAAAGGGTCAAGAATAGAGACACCCCGTGAACCAAGGCTTTTTCCAAATTCATTGCGTAAAACATCATCAACAGAATGAATGATAAAATCCACAACCTCAATGGGCGTATAGACAATTCCTAATTTTTCTACCGTACGCGGAAAAGCATGACGGAAAAATTCATTATAAAGCTTTACAATTAAGTTTTGTTGTGCTTCAAGACTTGTAGTTCCTCGTGTGTAAAATTGTACATTCCTAGAGATAGTTCTGAAATCTTGAGATTCTTCTTTAAGAGTAACTTTATCAAGGATATTAAGTACACGTTGTAAAGCACAAGAGACGGGATTTTCTTGAACAAACTGATGCCCCTCAAACAAAGCATCAAAGACTGGACGCGTCACAAGATGTTGTGCAAGCATTTCAATCGCATTTTCTTCGGAGAGGGTCGTGTTTAAATTGTTACGTAATTCGGTCATAAAACCATTAAACACCCGCCGCGTTTCCGTTTCTGATTTTGTTAAAACTTCGGTTAAGCGTGTGATATGATTTTGAGCAAGATCAGCAACATTGGTTGCCCATCTTTTCCAATAGCTAGGGTCGTAATTTCTCTTAACAATAGCTGCTCTAATGACATCCGGATATTGAGAAAAAAGGGATAATTCTTCTTCTGGTTTATATCCGTGAAAGGATTCATAAGTTGGTGATCCAATGTTCAGTCCTGAATATTCTGATTTTGAGCGTATAGGTAAGTCATCAATAACCACAGTTGTATCTTCTGAGGTAGCCTTTTGAGAAGGAACAATAATATCAAGGGCATAGCTTACGTCCTGTTTTATGGACATATGGTGGATTATTTTATTAAAACTCTCATCATGGGCACGCAAAGCATTGACGACTTGCCAGATGACATCATATTTTGGATTATTTTCCAAGGCTTGTACTGGTGGAATGCCAGCCGGTACTCCAACGGGTAGAATGATATAGCCTCTTTTCTTACCCTCTGCTCGACGCATGACACGGCCTATTGCTTGAATAATCTCAATTTGACTTTTTCGCGGGTGTAAGAATAGAACAGCATCAAGAGCAGGAACATCAACACCCTCAGAAAGACAGCGTACATTGGTTAGCACACGACACGTATTTTCCCCCGCATCTTCCTTTAACCAGTCAAGTTGTTTTGTACGCTCTTTAGCACTAAAGGTTCCATCAATATGGGCAAGAGTACAGTTAAGAGGGGGAGTATCTTTATAGTTTTTATGAAGGGCGTGCAAAGATTCTTGAACTTTTTCTTTTTTGAATTCCTTGCATATGCGTTTAGAAGTATCAATATCTTTGCAAAATGCTAAAGCTCTACGCATGGGATTGGGGTCATCTTCAAGATCAAGTTTCAGATCCATTTTGGTAAGGGCTCTATAACAGCCATTAATCTTGGTCCTATCGTCAAGAATAAGTTCATAATTCTTATCGGTAATAAGATGTTGAATGGATTGGCTTACTTCTTTTTCATTGACAACTAATATGATAACTTTACAAGGTGATAACAGTTTATGTTCTAGAGCTTCCGCAAATGTATAATGATGCAGTTCTTTGCCATAAATTTTTTCGTCATCCATAGAGGCAAGAACAGTATCAGATAGGTCAGCTTTCCTTTTTATCTTATCTGTAAAGATTTTGGGGGTTGCTGTCATATATAGACGTTTTTTACCCCGAATGATTCTGTTATCATGAACCTTGATAAATTCAGATTCACGCTTGTCTGTTCCTAACACAGCCCCAGTTGTTCTATGTGCTTCATCGCAAATGATTAGATCAAATTCGGGTAAACCATGCTCTTTTTGCGCATCTGAAATCACTTGGATAGAATGGTAAGTTGAAAACACCACCGTCATTGCATCTGCTAGGTTTTCGCAAGCTTCTTTGGCAAGGGTTTGGGCATCCGTGGTAGCAGGGAGAACAAGATCTGATGTTTCCATGCCAACAATATCATCTTGGTTCTTACGACGCTTGCCTACTTTTGTATCCGAACACACAGCAAAAGAACGCAAAGGTACTTGTGCATCGGCTGTCCATTCACGGATTGTTTGTGAGACTAAAGCCAGAGAAGGGACCAGAAACAAAACACGCTTGCCTTTCCCAGCAAGGGTTTCTGCTATCTTCAAACTGGTGAAAGTCTTCCCCGTACCACATGCCATGATCAGCTTGCCACGGTCTGCTTCTTTTAAACCTTCACAGACTTTCTTGATGGCTTCTTCTTGATGGGGACGAGGCTCTTTTATTGATTTAAGAACAATTTCTTTTTTAGTTGCAAATATTTGCCAATCTATACGACTGTTTTCCATATGACGAAGGTCAATGCGATAAACGGGTATCGCTTGTCCTTTGATCATGGCATTCACATTGTCACTTAATTCCACTTCCGTGGTATCGACGAGAAGACGATATTTAAAGATGTCTTTTCCAGAGGCAGCGATAAAGCTATCAATATCTTTTTTACTGATCTGATGGTCAGCTTTATAAAACTTACATTGAATAGCCACATATCCCTCTTGATTGCGAAGCTTTGCCACCAGATCAATGCCGATATCATTTTTATTCCAACCTTCACGCTCTTTAGCCCATTCATAATAGCTCTCAACCGTTTCATATCGTCCAAAATGGAGAGGGTCATACATAAGATAAGCCATGACAAGGTTTTCAAACAGCGTTCCCAATTCACGGGGTGATTTTGCTTGTTGACGATAATATTCTAAGAGAGAGCGTAAAGTGACGTGTTCATTATCAGAATGATGAGGGCGAAGCATAAAGAATAAACTCCATGACAATATATTCTATTGATTAATTCTCTTCAAAAGAATCAAAATGAAGCTTATTAAATCCATTTTGAGTAAATGGTGAAAAAAATGCAGAAAAATGCGAAAAAACGGATAAATTTTTTTCAAAAGAGTTTTTAAAGGTACTTATCCACAGCCCATGGCATAGGATAAGATCAGCAAAATAGTGAAATTTTCTGTTTATTTTATGGAAAAAAGACAAATTTGATATGTGCTTTTAAGATATCATAATGAGTATTTTGATAGGTTTTATGAGTCACTAAAATAATCTAGTTTGTCAGTTCAATTTACAGACACAAACTGACAAATATATATTATTGATTGTATTTAAGGTTGTATTGTCGATATAGGTTGTATCATTAAAATGCTAACATATTGAAATATAATGTTTTTAATTTTTTCTCATTTAAAAAAATAATATAGGCTCTAAAAAGAACTGACAAGACTGACAGCACTGGACAAAACTCTTCTGTTCAGATCATTATCTTTGGAGAACGGTTGCTTAATGCGCTGTACAGAGAGTTTTGCCTATTTGAGTAGAAAGTTTTAAAAGAGGTTTCTTTATTGTTTTCTATGATGGTTTTTGACGACAGGATGTTCTTGATCGCATGATGTCTCGTTTATATGCGTGTTGAGTGGCTTAGAGGAGCTGGAGAGTGAATTTATCTCTAATTATTGATAAATATATTGTAGCATTAAACTGGGGATATTGATGTATTAACCATTGACGGGCTAAACAGTTTTGTTTAGAGGTTTTTTCATATAAATGTGGGGGAGAGATCTTCAGCAGTTAAAATAAAGCAGTTTTTGGGTGTCACTTTTCTTTGGTTACAGAGGCATGTGCTTTTGTTAAAAGTGTTATAGGGCAGTGGCTGTTTTGAGTGGGTTTATTAGCGGTTCCATGAAGTTCTTTTAAAGAGTGCTTCATGAATAGTGCAAAGCGGGGAAATCTGTATTGTTTTCTGTATTTTTACGCCAAAGTTCTCTTTTGAGAATTTTTCGTGCCATTGTTGTTTTCTTTGGCTTGTTTACAGGTGTAAATGTTTATGCGCGCTCCTCAGCTATTTTTCATTCCCCAACCGATAATTTTTCTCGCCAACAATCTGAGAAGCAGCAATTAGAAAGAATTGAGAAATTACGGTCTTTAACGCCTAAAAGGATAAAGACGCCTTCAGAGCAAAATCCAGAAACGCTTTTGGGTGGGAAGCAATGTTTTCCAATTCATGCTGTTGTTGTTGAGGGAGTGCACCATGTCAAAAAGCGCTCTATATCAGCCGTAACAGAGCCTTATGTTGGAAGATGTATCGGTCTTGTCGATATTCAGCTCTTAATCAAGAAGTTAACCAAAGTTTATTTGGATCAAGGCTATGTAACGGCGCGTTTTTACATTCCTGATCAAGATATCAAAAACAGCAAGACGCTCAAATTTGTTGTCGTTGAGGGCAAGCTTTCAGAGATTTACTATAATGGTTCACCGGCGTCTCGTTATAATAATGTTGTATGGAGTGCTTTTCCTGGGCTTCAAGGTCATGTTCTGAACATGCGCGATATTGAACAGGGGCTTGATCAGATCAACCGTTTGAGTTCAGCACACGCTCAAAGCGAACTTCTTCCAGGGAGTGAAGAAGGGAGCACCATTGTCAATATTAACAATCATCCCGATAAAACGTTCAAGGTTACTGTTTCTCATGACAATATGGGACAATCTTCCACGGGTTATGCGCGTTATAGTGCGGGCTTGAGGGTAGAAAATATTTTAGGGATGAATGATGCGTGGGATTTTAACTATCAACGCAGTGAGCCCGATTATTGGGGTGGGAGCAAGCAAGAAGGACATAGTAATAACATTTCAGCGAGTGTGAGTATTCCATATGGTTATTGGACCTTTGGATTGAATGGCACTGTTTATAATTACCAAAGCATAATCCCTGGCAATTTTACCGATATTGAGACGACGGGGGATTCCAGTGAGTTGCACGCCAGTACAAGCAGGGTTCTTTACCGTGATAGTGTTTCCCTTACAACCTTGAATTTGGGTCTTTCTTATAAAAGAACCAACAATTACCTTCTTGGCAATAAGATTGAAGTGGGCAGCCGTCAATATAGCGTCGCCAATTTTGGGATTTCGCATTCGCGCCAGATGTTGGGGGGGACTTGGACCTTTGATGTGAGTTATTTGCAAGGTCTTCCCTTGTTTCATTCAGTAAAGAAACATGCGCCAGGAGCAGGGGATGCGGAGCCACAATTTGCCAAATTTACCGGTACGCTTAGTGTCATGACGCCTTTTAAGATAGGGGGCTTGGACTTTATACTGAGCAATCTTTTGAGTGGTCAATATTCACCGCATAATTTATTGGGAGCTGAACAGATTTCGTTGGGGGGCGCTTCCAATGTTCGTGGCACGCGTGAGAGTTTGCTTTTTGGCAATAACGGTTTTTTTAGCCGGAATGATTTGTTGCTACGCACCATTCCGTGGAGCAATCACGCGACCTTCAAAAAGGTTTTTGGAGAACTTCGCCCTTATGTTGGTTTGGATTATGGGCG
>NZ_JBHIRW010000036.1:0-4608 GCF_042197445.1 Bartonella sp. AA1HLJMS
TTACCCCGTTGCTGGTTTATTTCTTTCAATTTTTGAGTATTTTTTCTCAACAAAAGCCACAATGTTATGAAGAGTATCAACATAACTGGAAACAAGACCCAAACACACACTATAATAACTTGCCAAAACGCACACAGAGAGAGAAAAAGAGGTGTATCCTGCCACCCTGTCAAGTTCTCTTGGCTACCTAAGGATGGAAGAAAGAAAATCCTGTTGCACAACTCAATAATGAGCGAGAGGAACCAAATGACAACATACTCTTGCACAGAAAAATAATCTTTCTCGAAAAAATGGCGCAGTCCATTATAAAATGCTGAATTTTTCCCCTTCATTGCTCTTCCTTTTTATGAAAAACGCATTTTTTATCTCATGCCCGCTCTTTTAAGAACCACGAAAAGTGCGATGCATGGCGCTTCCCTTGTTTTCAACAAAAAACCCCAATTTTCTAAAAGCGTGGTTGCTCTTCCCAATGATTAAGAGCATCCTCCTCATTACAAACCTGATAGGCTTCTTTATCCTCTTTGCCTGATGATTTTCCAACCATCCCCTCTTTCTTGTGTCACGAGAGCTTCTAAACGTTGCCTCTCCCCCCTCACAATAGCGACAAAAGCGCTTTATAGCTAGGCAAGCGCCTTGTCACTCTCTTTATCTTACGCGTTTTAATTCCCGTCTCACTTTACGATACGTTCTCACCTGCTTAAAGACACCATAATAAAGTTCTAAAATCATCATGGGAATACAAGCAACCCACAGTGTCACGAACAGAAGCACGAGACCGAATATTGTAACAAGAATATCGTCCATTTTCCAGTTCACACTTTCTTTATATCGATCCTTTTGATCGGTTATTTTACCCCGTTGCTGGTTTATTTCTTTCAATTTTTGAGTATTTTTTCTCAACAAAAGCCACAATGTTATGAAGAGTATGTACAGAACTGGAAACAAGACCCAAACACACACTATAATAACTTGCCAAAACGCACACAGAGAGAGAAAAAGGGGTGTATCCTGCCACCCTGTCAAGTTCTCTTGGCTACCCAAAGATGAGAGAAAGAAAATCCTGTTGCATAGCTCAATAATGAGAGAGAGAAAACAAATGACAACACGCTCTTTCTCAGAAAAAACACTTTTTTCGAAAAAATAGCGTAGTCCATTATAAAATGCTGAATTTTTCCCCTTCATTGCTCTTCCTTTTTATGAAAAACGCATTTTTTTATCTCATGCCCGCTCTTTTAAGAACCACGAAAAGTGCGATGCATGGCGCTTCCCTTATTTTCAATAAAAACCCCAAACTTTCTAAAAGCGCGGTTGCTCTTCCCAATGATTAAGAGCATCCTCCTCATTACAAACCTGATAGGCTTCTTTATCCTCTTTGCCTGATGATTTTCCAACCATCCCCTCTTCTTGTGTCACGAGAGCTTCTAAACATTGCCTCTTACCCCTCACGATAGCTACAAAAGCGCCTTGTCACTCTCTTTATCTTACGCGTTTTAATGCCCGTCTCACTCTACAATACGTTCTCACGCGCTTGAAAACAAAATAATAAAATTCTAAAATGAGCATGACAACACCCGCAGGAAAAAAGACTTCTAGCAGAAATATCAACCAAAAGTATACGATAAAAAAACAGCTTATTTTTTCTCTATCCTTTTTTACCGGATTATTTTGTTGATCGGTTGTGTGCCCCCGTTGCTGGATAGCCTCTTCTAACTGCTGAATCTTTTTTTTCAACAAATACGTTAAGATGAGATAAAGCACCAATAAAACAGGTATCAAGGCAACAACACACACCATGATAACTTCACGCAGCACAAAGAGCGCCAAAAGAGCGCTATCCTGCGATACACTCAACGACCACTTGGATTCTAATGGGATCAAAAGAGCTTTATGACCTATCCCAATAAGGATAGAAATAAGCCAAATGATAATATGGTCTTTATAAGAACGAAATGATTTTCCAAAAACAACAGAGCACAGTTTGTTATAAAATGTGGAATTTTCCCCCTTCATTTGCTCTTCCTTTTTATACAACTGTTTGTCCTTGACTTTTATAAGAACACGAACAATCTCTCAAGTAAAATTCCGTCCATTGTCGTCAAACAGAATACCCCAGAGAACACTCGTATTGCATATTTTATGTTGCCAATAGTTTTGCCAATTCACGTGCTTGTTTAAAAAAAACACCTCTCAACACTTGCAAACCAACGCGTATCACCCCCATTTCATGAACAGCCCCCATGAAGGGGATAACAATAGCGCCCCCATGAATATATCCCCTTACTATAAACTCTATCACCCCTATTGTTTCAGTAAAAAATGTAATCCGGCGCCATTCATATACGCCCCCTGCGGCCTCTACAATAGCCTTACCCTCCCTTGTAATACGGGGCACGCCATAACTCCATTCCTCAACACGGACAACCCCCAATTACCGCTCCTACAACAACCCCACTCCTGCCCCAAAAACAGACATATCTAGGCTTTTACGATAGCCCTTATCCCTTGAAAAGACAGAAGCATTTTTATTCTTTTCTCAATTATTTTCCGCCCACTTAAGACATGAAAAAAGCAACTTCCATTGATGCGCAAATGATCGCGCAATAAGAGCATTTGAAATGAGAAAATCTTACAACTTTCTTATTCCAATTAAAAAGGCTCAATGATCATTCAAAATACGATGATATCTTCCATTTTTCATTAGAGTTCTTGCAAGCCAATAGCTTAGAATATATTCATAAAAGCGCTTCTAAAACACGAGACAGCCGCTACTTTTGAGATCAAGCATTTTAATATTAATGAAAGCACTAACATTCCCTTGCAAGTTTGAGGTGTTGTTTTGTCAACAATCTTGTTAGCATGGACTGATTCTATGATGATGCGATATCATCACAATTGCTCTTTATAAACAGCATAATGATACGCATCATTTTACTCACAATTCTTTATAAGCCTTGCGTTATAGGCTTGTGGGGAAAAGATAAAGGAGAATCCTGTTGAATATAGCAATTATTTTGGGGTCTGTGCGTCAACCTTCCTTAACAAGAACTTTAGCCAATTATTTAGCGGATTGCCTCATAAAGCGGGGTGCATCACTTCATTGGGTTGATTTGCGTGAACAGCCCTTGCCGATGACAGATCCAGATTATCATCAGCAGGTAGAGGCTAATCCAAGTGCTGCGGTCCGTGAGTTTGTCAAAACCATTGCCGCGGCTGATGGCGTTATTCTAGCAAGCCCTGTTTATCAAGGATCTTATTCGGGTGTTTTAAAAAATGCTCTTGATAATTTGAGCTATAATGCCTTTTTAAATAAACCTGTTGGGCTTATCTCTCATGGGAGTACTGCCAAAAAATGCGCACAACCGTGTGAGCATTTAGTGCCGGTGGTGCACACGCTTTATGGTTATACACTCCAATGTCAAATTGCCTCTTCCAACGAAGATTTTTCCTCAGATGATGAAGGTCGTACTTGGAAAGTTATAAGTGAAGAGGTACAAACCCGTTGTGAAAGACTTGCTGATGAAATGTACACATTTTTAAAGCAACGAGGTGGGATTTAAAGTAATAAGGGAGGGGGCATGAAAAAAAAGGATGCGCACTATCGTTATTTAGTGGTAGGGGGCACAGGGATGCTTGCTCCTTTGTATCAATCACTAAAGCCGCAAGAAGTGATTATTGCTGCACGCTTTCTTTCCCATAAAGTCCAGCTTGAGGCATTGCACAACAAACAGTTGTGCGTGTCGTTGGATTATGATTGTGCGGCATCAAAGGCGCAATTTTTAGAAGCTGTGAAGCAATGGCATGATCTAAAATATTGCATATTATGGATTCATTCGCCCGCCTATGCATTTTCTTGCGCATTAATTGAGCAGTTGGCTCTTTTGCCTAAACCGCCATGTATTCTTCATATTTTTGGTTCCAACACGCATGATCAAATGATCCTCGAGTGCGCGCGCAAAAACAAGGTTGATTTTATCCCCATTCAATTAGGACAAAAAACAACCCCAAAAGGTTTACGACGGCTGCCCCATCAGGAGATAAGCCAACAGGTACTGGATGCCATAAAAAACCATATGAATAAACAAAACTTATGATCAATACCTCTGCTTTGCAAAGAAGCAGTGCCCCTTCAATCTCTATCCATACCCGAACACCCTCTTAAATAACTCATACTCTCTACATCATAGGCTTTGAGAACGAACAATCCCCCTCCCTTACGCCTCTAAACAGCATGCCTATATCAACAGCTCCAAAACCAAACGTTTTTCTAACCCTTCTCACACGGGCTTATCCCCCTCTCACAACCATCACGGCTCTTGACCAACCACACGCCCTATTACAGTTCCACGTTTTTACGATTTTGCAAATTCACAGAAAACAAGCAAACTGCCGATAAACCGCCCCATTAAAGCCTATTACAAGCCTATCACCAGCCTATTCATTGCCACATCAGCCCTTTTCCCCCAACGCCCTCCATTCCCCCATTCCCCATTACCCCATTCCAATTTTGACACATTGCACAATCCAACCATCCTCCATTGGCACCTTTTCTCCCCATATCCTCCCCACAACTCTCACGGCTCTTGACCAACCACACCCGCTTTTACAGTT
>NZ_JBHIRW010000036.1:4708-9618 GCF_042197445.1 Bartonella sp. AA1HLJMS
CCCCACAACTCTCACGGCTCTTGACCAACCACACCCGCTTTTACAGTTTCACGTTTTTACGATTTTGCAAATTCACAGAAAACAACAAAACTTCCGATAAACCGCCCCATTAAAGCCTATCACCAGCCTATTACAAACCTATCACCAGCCTATTCATTGCCATCAACCCTTTTCCCCCAGAGATCAGCGTAAAATGAGAAAAACAATCGATGCCCTCCTCCCAAGCCGTGAAGAAATGGCATGATCTAAAACTTACGCCTCCCCCATGACACGAGCACTACATGCGCTTTTTCAGCGCTGCGTTTAATTGTTTGGTAACCTTGTAATACGAGATCAAACGCTTGATAAAAGAAATATACAGTGCCACAATGGGTATTGTTAAGAAAAAATCAAAAACACCCCCCAGCAGAATGATCAAAATCACCGTCCAAGCTGCCGCTATTTCGTAATGCATTTTATCCCCTTCCCTTTATAAATTGATTGATTGGGTTGCTTCAGTCACTTCTTCCAACTGCTGAATCTTCTTTTTCAATCGATGAGTTAAAATTTCACGAAGGATCACAACAACAGGGATCGTTGCAAAAATACATACCGATAAAAAAAACCAGAAAAACAAGAGAATGATAATATATTCAAATCTGCTCTCATCTACCTTAGCAGCTATCCCTTTAGAGAAAATCACATAGACATAAGCTTTGAAAAACATAATGATGAAAGAAAGGCATGCGTGAAGGATATAATCTTTGCGTGAAAAAGCGAGCCATTTTTTTAACGAATAGGAACTTATCTTTGTTTCTAGTGCTAAGTTTTGCGGCACTCTCTCTTTTTCTTTTCCGCTTTTTTCAAAGAAACAAAAACGCTGTGGATGTTCTTTCATCAAACGTCTTTGTTTTTTCACTCTGTAATAGAGCCTCAAACGCTTTATTAAAGAATAATAAGGCGCCACAATAATCATATTCACAAAAATGGCAAAAACTGTAACTGCATTTAGAAGAAAATATTCAACTGGCAGAAACAAAATAAAAAACGCGATCTCACCCCTCATGCGTATAACCTCATTGATTAATCTCTTGCTGCTTTATTTTTTCTTTTAGTTTTTTCTTTATTTTTTCCAATTTACGCTCTTTAAAACGACAAATGCCCCACAAAATAGGAAGGGGTGTGAGAAGACAAAACCATATCAACACTGGTAAGAGAAAAATAAGAGAACCAATTCCTTCCCATCTTGTCCATTGCAACGGCTGTACCAGAGATTTTGCACCCGCAGGAACTTCTAAAGCCATCATGATAAGGCATGTACAAAACATGATAAAAAAGCGGCGCCCTATTATTTTACACCTTCCCACCCCTTTACGCCTTTCCACTGAAGACACTATAAATTTTCTAAATGAAAAGAAAGACTCTTCAAATGTTGCTTTTTTCTCCTGCATTGTTCCCCTCTGCTTTTACGCTTCGCGCTTTTTACGCATTATTTTCAGGTTTAAGCTCTTTTTAAATTATCTAAACGCTTTATTTTTCTCAATAAATTTTTTCCTCAACCCTAATTTCTACATCCATATATTCTAACTCCCCATCCTTTATGTAAAGAATATGAGGACGATAGTTTTTTCCATCAACCTCACAAATCGCGTCCTTTTCGTAAACAAAATATCCCTGTTGCCTTAATTCTTCTCTTTTTTCCTCGATCAAATTTTCATAAGAATCTCTTCTTCTATTGCACAAATTGGGATCTGTAGCTCTAAAACATTCATAGCTCTCTACCTCCATGGAAAAATCCTTTGCCGCCTGTTGAAGCAAATCGTAACTGGGTTGCTTTGTCTTTTCTACCGCCTGAGCAATCACCATTGCGCGTTCCAGATGCTCCTCTTCGATGCTTGTTTCAAAGCCCAGCTTCTCACCTTCCATAAAGCTTTTGTGATAAGAGTGTAAGGTTTCAACATCACCCATCAAAGCCAGAGCCGCAAGATAACGCAGGGAATAAGAAGCCAACCGAGGGACCACAGTTTTGTTTTCCCAAGGCAGGATTCTATATTGAGAGTGAAGCATCTTGCCAAGATCAACCTCAGTCATTGCCTCATCTAAAGCTTTCTCGAGTGCACGACGTAAACATCCAACGCTTACCTTTTCTTCAAAAATTTCCAACCCCTTCACATCAAAACTCAATTCAAGAGCAATCAAGCCTCCAGAATTATAAGGGTCTATTGTTTGGCAAGCCGCCGCATGGATACCAGAAACCACCGCAATTGCACAATCAAATCGCGGATACCCCTTCTCAGCATTATAAAGAAACTGCACTTCACGATCTGGTAAATAATAGGTGGCCAAATGATCTCCTTTTCCTTCAATTTCCACCTTCCACCCCAAACTCTTTAAAAGCGCCGTTGCACTTTCCATCGTTAAGATTTCCTCATCAGAAAGAGAAAACTCTTTTTCCTCAGATAACAGCTTAATCATCGGCATTGCTCCACTAGACGGCTCAAAAACGACAGGTTGTTCAAGCACGCGGCTTAATTCTTTTGTCACTTGGCAATACAGTCTCACCCGCTTGAAAGTAGAGTAATACAATGCCCAAATAAACATCATGACCACAGCAGAAAGCAGCGTGAAAAGCGTCAAGCCCACACCCCACGAGAGTACAACAACAATATCCATCATTTTAATATCTATCATTTTCTCCGCCCCTTCATGCGCTGTTTTGTTGAGAAGCGGTTTTTCTCCGCTTCCAGATTGCTTGCTCCAACATATCGATCTTTTCTTTCAACAGAACCGTGAAAATGATACGAGCCACAAAGGCAACAGGGATGAACAAAAAAATAAACCATGATATAAGCTGCATGATTAACGAGAGAGCTGCCACGACATCCCCTTCCCACTCCGCCAACTTCCACCCAAGCAACATGGGTACGAAGCGAAGAGCCATTCTTAAAGCTGCCACAATGAAAGCAATACAAAAGATGACTTTATAATTTTTGCGTGTCAGAAACGCTTCTTCAAGCGAAAAAGACCGTAATTCTTCATCCAATGATACATTTTTTCCATTGCCCCTCATTTTTTATCCCTCATTTGTTTCAATTTTCAAGCCATTTTCATGAACCGAAGCTTTCGTCCTCACAATGAATGAGGGTTCATCAATATCAAGCGTTTGTATCCCTCATCTTTTATAAAGACAATATCAAGGGTGCATTTTTTTTCCATCACCTTCAAACATCACACGAAGAGAAGGTCTCTCCTACAACGCATGAGAATATATAAAGACCAGTATTCATTTTCTGCCCGCCCTTCACACGCTGTTTTGTTGGTAAGCCGTTTTTCTTCGCTTCCAGATTTCTTGATCCAACTGCTCGATCTTTTTTTTCAACAAACGCGTAAAGATGATACGGACCACAAAGGCAACAGGAATGAGTACAAAAATTAAATCTAATATAACCTGCACGATGCAAAAGAGAACTGTTATGACATCCCCTTCCCACCCCGCCAACTTCCACTCAAGCCACATGAGTAAGAAGAGAAGAGCCGTTCTTAAAGCTGCCACAATGAAAGCAATGCAAAAGATGACTTTATAATTTTTGCTTGTCAAAAACGCTTCTTCCAGCGAAAAAGACCGTGGTTCTTTATCCAATGATACATTTTTTTCATTGCCCCTCATTTTTTATCCCTCATTTGTTTCAATTTCTAAGCCATTTTCATGAACCGAAGCTTTCGTCCTCACAATGAATGAGCGTTCATCAATATCAAACGCTTGTATCCCTCATCTTTTATAAAGACAATATCAGGGGTGCATTTTTTCATCACCTTCAAACATCGCACGAATAGAAGGTCTTCTAAAACGCATGAGAATATATAAAGACCAGTATTCATTTTCTGCCCTCCCTTCACGCGCTGTTTTGTTGAGAAGCGGTTTTTCTTCGCTGCCAGATTTCTTGATCCAACTTATCGATCTTTTTTTTCAACAAACGCGTAAAGATGATACCGACCACAAAGGCAACAGGAATGAGTACAAAAAGAAGCGCTGATATAAAAACCAATATTAATGTTAAAATGAACAGGATATAATTCCACCACCCTGTCAAATCCCACTTAAAAAACATAAAGAATGCCATTATAAAAGCTGACACAATGAAAGCAATGCAAAAGATGACTTTATAATTTTTGCTTGTCAAAAACGCTTCTTCCAGCGAAAAAGACCGTAACTCTTCATCCAATGATGCATTTTTTCCATTGCCCCTCATTTTTTATCCCTCATTTGTTTCAATTTTTAAGCCATTTTCATGAACCGAAGCTTTCGTCCTCACAATGAATGAGGGTTCATCAATATCAAGCGCTTGTATCCCTCATTTTTTATAAAGACAATATCAGGGGTGCCTTTTTTTCATCACCTTCAAACATCATGTTTTCATCACTCACAGTATATCCCCTATTATCTTAAGGCTTCTCTTTTCTCCTCGATCAAATTTTCATAAAATATCTTCTTCTATTGCACAAATTTGGGTCTCTGACTCTAAAATTCTAAGTGCTCTTTTTATTTTCAGGAAGATAAGCTGCTTTCCAAAGAAGAAGCAAACGAGTGCAAGAAAATCGTAACGAGGTTGCTTTGTCTTTATGACGATTTGAATCATCAACAAAACCGGCCCAAATTGATTTTTTCGATATTTTTTTTCAAAGCCCAAATTTTCATCTTCCATAAAGCTTTTATGAGAAAGCTGCCAAATGTTAATATCAGCCCTCAATACCAAAGCCCCAAGGGTGTGCAAGTAAAGAAGAAGCCACTTGAGAGATAGCACAATTTCCTTTTCCCAAGGAAGGGTGTTCTATTGAAAGCCAAGCACGCAGACAAGATCAACCTCATTCATTGCCTCATCAAAAACTTCCTCAAGTACACAGCATAAATGCCTTACGCTTACCTCTTCCTC
>NZ_JBHIRW010000037.1:0-9437 GCF_042197445.1 Bartonella sp. AA1HLJMS
GAAAGAGCTCATTTGGTTTCGTATTTTTAAACTATAACTTTTAAAACGTTTTTAGTACCAAATCTAAAGTAGATAGTTATTCTACTGCCATGGCATTATTTGCTTCCATTTTTTTGTGGAAGCGAATAGTTCCATTCTTAAAGACTAGCCTGCAATCTATTCATTAAAAGGCTTTTCATTTCATAAGATATAGCATTTTGAATTTCATGACCTTTATTTCCTACCTCGGTAAAAAAATACCGTGGTTATAAAATCGATCTTGTCTTTAAATCCTTTTATGCAATCTTTAAAATGTTCGGTGTTATGATGATGCTGTTATGACAGCTCTCTATTTTGCGCTCGCCAATTTTGGCGAATGTTAATTTGCTCTTTTATGTGATTAACAATCCAATCTTTAAAACAAGATGTGATCTTTAAACGTATGTTATCGATATTTTCAAACGACTAAATTTAAAACAATGTGATTTGTGCTGTGATAAAAACGTATCATAAAATTTATGAACTGTTATGAATGATATCGGCTTTTCATTTCATTTGAATACACACATGCGTTATAATACTTACATCATGATTTGCTTTTTATGGTCTATTTATGCATGGCAATCTTATATCAAAAATGGTCAAATGAATCACGTATAAAAAGATGGATTCTTGAGTGGATTCATATAAAATAATTGCAAACAACATATTGACTTTATTGCGTTTTTTTGTATAATGTGACTCTGTAAACCAAAAGGGAGTCTCTACCTGTGGACTTCCTGCTATTTGGTCAAATTCTTGATTACACTTGTCCAAAGCATCCCCACTCAAACCTACACACTCTTCGTCTATAGCTCTCTTGCGCCTTGTCACGCGCGCTTCAGTAGAAGAAACATCCCGTTTTTTTCGAGAAGAAAGACCTTCTGATGACGCTGGACCTATAAAATGTTCATGCGCTTTTAAAGAACAGGGTTGTATACTTGCAAAAGAACGCCAAGGGTCTAAATTGCGTTCATTATCAAGTCCCCGTAAAAATAGCCCCCGAAAATCGGGAACATTAAACGTCGTGGCGCCATCCCCTTCTCCCCACGTCGTTCCTATGACACAAAATAAATCCCAATAAACATACCGTGAATAAGCACTTCCATCACATGGCAACCAACCATCCGGCAAGCGCTCCATTGCAAACGGTCCTATCAGACCGGAAGGTAAACGTTTTAAGGAAGAAACTTTGCCCCTTGTCGGGTTGAGAACTTGCCAACCCGTAAGCTCTTCATCATACACAAGCGTATAAAGACAGCCATCTTGTATCTCTCCTCCCGATAAGGCTAATAAACCGGTTTCTGTTGCCTTATAAACGGGCTTATCGGCTAAATTATTTAAAGCAATTGTTGTCGCCCCAACATTCTTGCCCTTCGCTTTAAAACAAACCGATATGCCATTCTTATACTCTAAAAATGCCGATTGACTTAGAAGCCTTATCACGCTCGTCTTTTGGTTATTATCAACCGTCACAATCCCTTCAAGCACACCCCCCGTATCCGATAAATACTCACTTACCCGTTGCATCATAAAACGAGCGCTATTATTAACCGTGTTAGGGTGCTGTCCCTCTGACCAATTAATTAAAGCATCAGCACCACCATTCTCAGATGCTGTTAAAGACCAATCATAAATCGTGGACATCTAAACCTCACGTCTTGATTCCAAACACAACACTCATATTAATCGGGCGCGTCTCACTTATACCTGAACTTGCCAATGCAACATCACGCATGTGAAGGTGGGAATGGGGAAAGGCGAGCTTATGGTGCACGCGTATATCCTCTGCTCTCACGCCCAAACGTTCAGCAAGCTTCAATCTTTGCTGGTCATTCAACACATATCCCCAGATGATCGTCATATCACCATGCCAACTCTCTTCCTGATTTTCATCATTCAAAATCGTAAAGGATTGACCCCCATGGTCATGCTTTCTCATTGCGTCATTTTGTAAAGTGCCAAGATAACGAAAGCGGTCTATCTCGCGGTCATCATCAACACCTCGTAAAAAAACACCACGCAAATCGGGAACATTAAACTTCGTCCAACTATCAGCGCCTCCCCACCTGATCCCTATCGCTTCATAAAGAGCAGGATAATCACTACGCAAATAAGCCTTCCCATCACATGGTAACCAGCCATCTGGCAAAACTTGCATCCCAAAAATCCCTATCGTCCCTAGTGGATAAACAGGGATAACCGGCTCTTGCGATAAAGAGAGAGGCGTAGGATTTAAAACTTGCCAAGCATGATCCCTATAAACCAAGCTATAAATGCACCCCCTTTGAAGCTCGCCTCCCGATAAAACACGGAGACCTAATTCCGTCGCCTTGTAAACAGGTTTAGCCGCCAAATCATTCAAGGCAATTGCGGTTTCCCCAACATTCTTGCCCTTCGCTTTAAAACAAATTGATATCCCATTCTTATACTCTAAAAATGCCGATTGGCTTTGAAGTCTTATCAACGTCGTCTGGTGTTCAGCATCAACCGTAAAAGTGCTTTCAATCACACCACTCGTATCCGATAAATACTCACGCACACGTTGCATCATCACACGAGCACTATTATTCAGACTACTAGGACGTTGTCCTTTTGACCAATCAATCAAATCATCACAATAGGCATTCAAGGAGGCATTTAAAGACCAATCATAGATCGTCGACATCTTACACCTCATGTCTTAATCGCAAACAGAACACTCACATTAACTGGACGCGTCTCGCCTTCACCAGTGCTCTCCAAAACAACCTCTTGGTTCTCATCAAGAGTATGAGAACTTACAATGTAGCCCCCTAAATTCTCACGCTCTATGCCCATAAAATTCGCTAGAGAGCTCCCCCCAAACAAGCCTAGACGATAGCCCAACACATCCGTCGTATTCCCATCCCAAAAGTTTTCGTTGCTGGTAAAATGAGACATCGAAAGGCTCTGTCCTTGATGTTGATGCGACTCAATTAAATCTGTTTGCACACTGGCAAAAGAACGCCCCTCATCAATATTGCGCCCTCCATCAAGCCCCCGTAAAAACATCCCTCGAAAATCGGGAACATTAAATGTCGTGGCGCCATCACCCTCTCCCCAAACCGTTCCTATCGTCTCAAATAAATCACGATAATCACGACGCAAATAAGCCTTCCCATCGCAAATTAACCAATCCTTTGGAATCCCGCGCATTCCAAACGTTCCTATAAAACCCGTGGGATAAAGACTGCTTTCTTCTTCTTCTAAAGGGAGTGAGGTAGGATTAAAAAGATGCCAATGATCTCCATTATAAAACAATGTATAAATGCACCCTTGTTGGATTTCCCCTCCTGATAATGCACTGATGCCTAATTCCGTTGCCTTATAAACCGGCTTGCCATCTAAAGCATTTAAGACAATCGTGGTCGCTCCAACATTCTTACCCATAGCCATAAAGCGCAAAACGATACCATTCTTATACTCTAAAAACTGTGAAGTGCTTGCAAGTCTTATCACACTCGTTTGTTGGACAGGATCATTTGTAACAATGCCTTCAAGCTCTCCACCCGTGTCTGACAAGTATTCCTTTATGCGCTGCATCATCACACGGGCGCTCGTATTCACACTGCTAGGATACTGTCCTTCGGACCAATCAATCAAATCATCTACGCGCGTATTATCCGCCGCTCTAAGCGACCAATCATAGATCGTTGACATCTCTCATAAATCCTAATTCCGGTAAAATGGTCCGTAAAACGCCCGCATGAATTGCGTCATCAAAGGATTATCATCATCATCACTCTCTTCTTCTTCCGAAGCCTCTTCTTGTGATGCTAATAATGCCCTTAAAACCTCTAACAAGTTGTCTCTATTTCTAATGCCACCCTGCGCTGTAGGACTTGCTCTATGAGGCTGCCCACCATACATCTGTAATACACGGTTGACAAAATCACTTGCACGCATAGCGTTGTTTCCACCATTCAAGCCAACCGCATTGCTCCCAACAATTTGCGCCGCATTGGCATGGGGATTTTGAAGAAGCCGCGCGGCTCCTCCTGCCCCTTGTTGATGTGCTAAATACAATTCTGCATCAGTAGGCGCTCTTCCCAACAGGCGGCTTAAATGATTGCGATTATCAAGCGTCAACCGCCCCATGGCATCTGCCGCTTGCATGGGGTCAAAACGGTCTTGCAAACCATATTGCTTGGCGGTACTGTCTATAAATTGATACAACCCACCCGCAGAAGAACGGGGATTCCTTGCATTCGGATTGCCTCCACTTTCCACTTGCGCAACACGGTACAAATAACTCTCTGGCAAACCATAACGCGCTGCTGCTTGACGGATCGCTTGCTCTACAGAAGGACTATAACGGGTCATCGGTTAAACATCCTCACAACCTCGTTTCCACTTAATCTAAACAAATCAGAAAAACGCTTTTTCACCCACTCTTTCGTCGCATATCCCTTATGATGCGCATTTACCATACGTTGAATCAGATCGACAATTTGAGCATTCTTAATCTCTGTTCCCCCTGTTAACAATTTGACAACATCCTTTTCAATCCGTTGACGCTCTCTAAACGCCGCCTCTTTGAAAGGAATCCAAGCAGCCTTCCCAGCAGCTTTTGCTAATTGTACAGCTGCATCATGTTTACCCGTTGGCATATTGACGTTATGCCTAAATGATATCTTTTCATCCGCTACACGACCTGGTATTCTATTATAAAAATCTGCATAATCGGCTTCTTTTTCGATAACCTTCTTGACCGCAGAAGCTTTATCGGCTCCATAAATCTTTGCAAATCGTTTATACAGATCATTCGTACCAAAAATCTCCTTTGCCTTGGATACTTCATCTTTTGTTTGACCCATACCTTGTAAAAGTTCTGCTCTTGAGCCCTTTTTAAAGTATTCTTGTTGTGCCTTTGGTAATTCATCAAAGATTTTACTGAATTCATCCTTATTAACCGACTTGCTAAGGATTTTGGAACCTTCATCCATGGCATCTAAACGTGAACTATATTGATGATACAATGATCGTGCCTTCTTATATTTAGGCGATATATCATCCATAAGCTCTAATAACTTTTTCTGAATGCCAACTAAGGTATGAACTTTACTGTTATCTCCTATCTTCTCGGCTGCATCTCTCATAAGACCAAGTTTAACCTTCGTTTCATGGAGAACACCCATGTTGGGCTTTTCTTTAAGGAGATTAAATTTTTCAGAAGAAAATGGAGCAACTTCTTTGACCTTACTCGTGAATTCCTGTAGCCCTTCTTTATAAGCTTGTTTGAAATATGGACGCTTCATTAATTCATTAAGAGCGCCATAATGCTGTTCTCCTATTGGTATTTTTTTGGCTATTTCGTAAAGAGTATGTGGTTCTGCTTTCCTAATCGCTATAAGATCATTTTTTAAACCTGTGACATTTTGACGAGGAACAAAGTATTTATCAGCCGCCTGATGAATACGCTCCCCTCCTCCCAGCGCTCTCTGTTTAGCTCTCTTGGTTAAATCAAGATAAGCCCCTTGGTTTCTTTTCGCGATATCAAAAACAAGATCTTGTAAAAAAGGACTATGATCAGCTACGTAATCGGTAGGAACTGCTTTTTTAAAAGATTCTCCTAGCTCTTCAGAAGCCTCCTTACCTAAATGTTTACTGATTTCTCTTAATGTGTCTGTTGCAACACCTTGCTTATGAGAAGGAGAAAGAAGTCTTCGTATTCCACCGACAGTAGAACCAGCCAAATGACCTAAAGCACTGCCAACCACTGTCCCTGCTGCTCCTAAACCACCACCAACTGCTGCACTTTGAAGTGTATGACCTAACCCTACCCCTTCACCTGCTCCATGTAATGCACCAGATGCCGCCCCTACTTTAAGCAAATGAGGAAGTGTTGTGTTTTTTGTGATGCCTAAAAACGGACTGGCTTTCCCACCTACATATTTCACTCCTGCGCCTACCCGTTTCCCTACCGTGCCTACCGGTGTTGGAACGGCTTTCAAAAATGCTTGACCTAATTTTGAAGTAGCAGGAGGCGCTATCCGCCCCGCTAGTCCTGCAACCGCTCCTGTTCCTAACGTCGCAAGTGAAGGTAAAGCAGCCCCTACAACATTTCCTAACAAAGACGTCCAATAATGCGTATCACTCATCCTACGTTGATAATCACGTATTCTATTGGCTTCTTTCTCATACTTCTCTTCGTATTTTTTATCACCAGATAACCAATATCTGTACAGCCCCTTTCTAAAAGCATTTAGTGCACTCTCATTCTCATCATCACGTCCCGCCGCTACAATCCCCGCAACTTCATCATCTAAATTAAAACTCAAACCATGCTTTAAAGAATTCCAAAAGGCTTCACTTTGTGTAATCTCTGGAGAGAGTAGAGTATTTTCATAAGAAGGATTGGCATATTCTAAAACAGAACCTAAATTGATAAAATTCGGTCCAAGTTCTGATGAGCGTTCTCGATTAGCCGCATATTCTGAAGCAGAACCTAAATTGATAAAATTTGGACCAAGTTCTGATATTTTTTTACCTTGATTGTTCGTAGCACCTAATGCACGATCAACTACAAGAGAATTCTTATTGTTAATCATTTAGCCCTCTTGTAAACTTGACCATTGTAAATAAACTCAACCCCAATAGGCATTTTATTAGCTTGTTCTATGCTGCTTACAGTTGTAAAATTTGCAACATTCCCTTGTGACCCCGCCTGATTGGTAGAATTTTGGTTATTTCCTGCCATAACGGCATTTCTCATATTATTTTCTGTAGCCTCAATCTTACCTAATACAATACCTTGTACTTCAGGGTTCAGTCTTGATAAAACATCTTTTATTGTTGACAAACGCCGTTTAAGCTCTCGTGTAGACATACGTAAGTTTAATTTCCCAAGAGACTCTTTTAACATTTCAATGTCTTTATCGCTAACATTTCCAAGTCCTAGCGCCCCTCTTTGCGATAACATTTTCATTTGATCTATACGGTCAAGCCCTATACGAGATTGTATTGATTCCAAAACCTGTCGTACATCCGATTGTTCGGACGTTGAGAACGCGTAGCTAGCAGCTAAAGCTATATTACCTGTCGCCTTATTCTTAAATTTCTCAAGGTATTCCTGCACATAATCAATATCTTCTAGCAAAACCTTTGCATACAAGTTTTTATGTTGACGTAAAGCAGCTTCTCGTTCTTTGTCGAGATACGCCTTCCCACCAGGGTGATAAACCACTCTCTTTCCCGTGGGTGATGTTGGGTCATCAATTAGCGAACTTCCATCATTGTAATGTTTTATGCTATCTGTACCACCTGTGAGCAATGCACTAAGCATTTGAGGATTCCGTGCCATGACAGCAGCTTCTTCATCACTGTAGCCTTTGGACTTTAAATAATCGACGGTCTGATTAACCTGCCCTCTTTGTTTATCTCCTTCGTTAAGACGCTTCACACCACTTGCAAGCGCATCCCACCCAGAACCGTCTGATGAAGATTCTGCCATACCTGCAAAAAGATCTTTGAGCTTCTGATACGCATCTGATTGAAAAAACTTATAAGTATTGGACTGTAAAAATTTCTCTGCATCTGTCAGTTCAGGAGTCGGTGTTGGGGAAGCGGGTGCTAATGGTTGCGTTTGTTCATTAATATGAGGTTTTAGTTCTTGTGGAGTACTCTCTAGTGCATTTGGCATGGGTGGATGTTGATCAAATCCAAGAGGCATTTCCGCTTTAGGAGCCGTATAGGGCATAAATGGTCCATATGGATTCAGACTATTCTGTAAATAGGGGTTGGATGGGGCTTGTGCTTTCTCTGGTGTCATCATACTTTCAATACCTGACATTCCAGTCATAAATAGAGAGGTTTTGGGGTACTTTGTTATGAAATTCCCCACGGGGTTCTTTGTTATTAATTGTCCCAATCTATTCGCCCCTGTAACCGCTTTAGGAGCAAGATACCTAAAAACATGAGGCGCAGCTCTTGCTGCCATAAAAGCTGCCCCAGCTAATGGAAATAATATTGGAAATGCCATCACACTCTCCTACAAAACTATTCTTTAATTATTCTCCAGAGCTTTCTTTTGATTCATGTAATCTAAAAAAAACTTGGATGCTCCTCCTGCCAACGCTGCTCCCATTGGACCACCTGCCATGTAACCAAAAGCCATCGGTGCTGCTTGAAGTGCTAAAGAACCTATAGTCCCTACATTTTTCCACGGATTATTGCCCTCTATCTTAGAGATTGTATGATTATTCGTTGTCGTGCCGTAATTCCTTGCAAAACCATGACCGGCATTCATAAGCATATTCAACCTATTCCAGCCGCTATTGTCTTGTTCCAGCCAACGTTCACGATTGGCATCAACAAGGCGTTGATTGTAGTCATTAAGAACAGATGACCCCTGCAACATATTCGAATAGGCATTATTATAAGAGGGGAATAAGTTGCCTATCATGCCTAAGCGGTTTTCATTTAGTTGATCAATCATCGAATTGGCTTGCATCATATGCTGTAAATCTCTATCACGCTGGCGATACTTGATACGAGCTAATTCATCATTAAGCCCCCTCTGTAACTCATTGTTATGCGCACTAGAGCCATAAAGACCACTACCTAAAAACTGTCGATTAATACTATTTCTTATTTCACTTAAGCCCTCTTTAAGTTCCTCATCAAATTGAGAATTCGGTCCCATCAAACCACCAGATGCAATCCAGTTAAGGTTTCTCGCAGACGATGTTGGAGTATTCATCAAATGATTCATATAATTCTGATACTGATGAGGAATAGCTCCAAGACCTCCAATTGCTTGATAAGTTGGAGCACTTAAAGGTGCAACACGAGGTCCCCCATATACATTACCACCCATCCCTGTATCATACATGTTATACGCATCTGCACCCCCACGCTTAAAGACATTCTGCATCCAAGTTGGAGGGGCGCTTGTTTGTACCTGCTTCTGTTCTGTCGTTGTTGGTGTCTTGCTCCCCATGTCACAATTCCTTCCTATAATAAAGCATAGCTATGCCATAGCCTTGCTTGTCCAATGCGCGCTTCCAACCTAAACGACCCAAGATCTCCATTTCAGAAGCCCCATTCTCACGCGCCCAATCCTCTACAAATGTCAAATTATCAACTTGATCAAGAACGCCCTTGCCACTACATTCACAAATCAGAGCGCGCTTCTTTCCTAAAACTGTCTGTTGTATCTGGGTCGTGAATGCCGCTAAAAAGCGCTCGTCATCATCCAAAACAAGCCATAACTGTTTCTTGCCGCTGCAAATCGCTTCAATGAGCTCTTGCAACGTGATTTCATGTTTGAAACGCTCTACATACTCTCTAAAGGATGCAATGATGTCTTCAAGATAAGGCGCTATACGCTCCATATCCCAAGACGTGGTCAAAAAGACTTTTGCCATTACCCTCTGCCTAAAGGACGTAAATCCACA
>NZ_JBHIRW010000038.1:0-8745 GCF_042197445.1 Bartonella sp. AA1HLJMS
CTGATGCGACACTTGATCTTATCATTGGAAAACCAATACAAATCATAGAACTCAAAAAATCAAAACCTAAAAAAAATGCCAATTCAGTTTTGGTTGCTAAAAATTTGAATGAAGGGTTTGTTATTTTACGTATTTTTGTCCCTTCTTCCCTTGCAAAAAAAGAAAGTGAAGCTTTTCTTTCATCTGCAACCTGCCGCATATTTTATGAATAAAAACGGACTAACCTCTCATTTGTACAACACCTTCCTTTCTATAAAATACATAAAGCCTATCAAAATGGTTATCTTTTTTCTCTATTAATCAAATATTCGAATTCAGATTTATCTGATTGTAGATCCCTAAATTTTTTATTGAGGTAGAATGAAATCTCTATTGCACATCATCATATCCTATTTGAGACGCATTATCTGACAGAAAAAACTCCCCGCCATTAGAAGAGAAAAATCAAGAGTAAAGTTCTAAAAATATATGCTGCTAACAACCGTAGAACTTGTTATTTGAGTTTATTTCTTTTTATTTACAAACATTCCCATAAAATTCGCATCAATGACATGATAAATTATAGAAGAAATACTGATCACTTTCAATGAAGTGCTAAAATAACCGCTGGAAACTTATAAGACATTACACATCCTTGACCTCAAAAATAAGTGCTTTATTTTTGGTTTATGAGCAGAAGCTTTTTGTAAGATAGCACTCTGAAAAAACTTGGCTTATAGTTTACAATCGAGGGGAAAAACTTCATGAAGAAGAGATATGTTCGGTTCGTTTCAAGAGCAGCAGTATGGTCCCCTCGATTTGGTGGATTGTCGTTCTTTATTTTATTATTTTCAGTCATTTTACAACGTTTTTCCGTCATTAACGTAACTGACTTCATAATTTTGATCGGAATCTCTACTGGCTGTGTAATTATTTCTCTTTTTCTGGCTATTAAAGCACTTCATAGTTTGTGGGTCTATGGTGCTCTAGGGGGAATGAAAGCTTTAAAAGGGATCATTTATTCGTTGATAACAGCCACACCATTGATGCTCTTTTTTGGACTTTGGTTTACCTTACCGGCTCTTTACGACGTTTCTACCGATACACAAAGACCACCGGCTTTTTTTCGCACAATACGTCCCAGCGATGCTTTACCACTCAAAAGTGTTTTGACTGAACAAGCAGCAATACAGATGTCACAATGGCCAGAAATATCGGGGCGCCGTTATGATGGCTCACCTGACCGTATTCGCGAATCCGTTCTTAATGTTTTAGCAGCCTATGATTGGCCTGTTGTGGCTCAACGAGAGTTTAAAGGTGAAGAAAATGCGCTTTATATTGAAACAATGGCAAAAACTTTTTACCTTGGTTTTATTTCAGACATTGTGATACGCTTAACCAATGAAGGGGATACAACTTTTGTTGATATGCGTTCTGCTTCTCGTTATTTGCTAAGAGATTTGGGAACGAATGCTGCTTTTATTATCGATTTTATGGATGCCCTTGATACAGAAATCGCCTCACTTCCTCTCTCACAAGACGATGAATAACAATCTAAGAGAAATAAGGCATTTTATTTCATAAAAGTTGCCTATTTTTCAATAAATCATGATACATAAGCAAACAATCACTTTTCAAAAACTATAAATTGATAATCCTTATACAAAAGATAATAATCTCAAAACAACCCATGCTTGAAATAATGAAAAAGATTAAAAAAATAGGAAATAAAAAACAGAAATATTGATAATAATATTAAAGTCTCTGTCTAACTGTAATCAGTAAATATTTTTTAAAGTTTAATATTATATAAAAATAATAACTTATTTTTTATAAATAACTCTACAAATAACACCTTATAATTATATTTTTAAAATAATATAACAACTTGATTTTATATTATTTTAAAATTCCCATATATTCAATTAATAAATTTGCAGCATAATATAATATAAAAAACATAATTGTTGATAATATTGTCCTTTTTATACTCCAGTTCTTACCTTTAAATCTATTGTAAAAAAACATGCAAAGTCCAAATCCAATTGCTGTCATTAAGGAGCTAGTAAAAGTATGCATAACAAAAAATCCAGACTGAAATTTCATCTACTTTATGAATGATTTAAGAGAGAGAGCAATAGAGTATAATTCAAATAATAAACTTAACTTAATTAAATATAATTTTATATATAAACAATCTTTATAAAATTCCCATATATTTAACTAATAAAATTCCAAAATAATATAATATAAAAAACATAATTGTTGATAATATTTTCCTTTTTATACTCCAGTTCTTACCTTTAGATCTATTGTAAAAAAAAATTGAAAATCCATATATAAACGTTACCAATAAGGCGCCAGTAAAATTATTCATAACAAAAAAATCCAAAATAAAATATCTATTGTCTTAAACAAAAATATCCCTGAAATCAGTTTAGCCATAGCTTTAAAGTATGTTTACGATATCACTGATCTCAGAAATATCTTTATCGTTATTTTCTAAATAAATTAGAAACAGTGTTCTTCCACTTTACGGATGGCATTGATTGTACTTATCTATCAAACCGATAGGCAGCTCCTAATAATCCGCCTCCTACTACTCTAGGTAGACCAGCTACTGCACCCAGCCCCTCCTCCTAATAAAGGGCTCCCACGAGACCGCCTGTGCCTACTGTTTGAGCATAAGAGCCTGCGCTACAACCATCTTATTCTGGAAAAAGCCAACTTTTGGGATGTGAGTTACTACTTTAATCATCTGATGATGCATGCTATTTAGCAAAAAAATCAAATATAATTTGTAAAATGTATAAATTATGATAAATAATAAAATGCTGATAATAACGTAATTCTATATTATTTTAAAATTCCCGTATATTCAATTAATAAATTTGCAGCATAATATAGTATAAAAAACCTAATTGTTGATAATATTTCCATTTTTATACTCCAGTTCTTACCTTTAAATCTATTGTAAGAAAACATTAAAAATCCATATATAAACGTTGCCAATAAGGAGCCAGTAAAAGTATGCATAAAAAAATCCAGACTGAAATTTCATCTACTTTATGAATGATTTAAGAGAGAGCAATAGATTATAATTCAAATAATTATAATTTTATATATAAGCAATCTTTATAAAATTCCCATATATTTAACTAATGAATTTCCAGCATAATATAATATAAAAAACATAATTGTTGATAATATTGTCCTTTTTATACTCCAGTTCTTACCTTTAAATCTATTGTAAAAAAACATGCAAAATCCAAATCCAATTGCTGTTACTAAGGAGCCAGTAAAAGTATTCATAACAAAAAATCCAAAATAAAATATCTATTATCACACACAAAAATATCCCTGAAATCAGTTTAGCCGTAGCTTTAAAGTATGTTTACAATATCACTGATCTCAGAAATATCTTACTAGCTATTTTCTAAATAAATTAGAAACAGTGTCCCTCCACTTTACGGATGACATTGATTGTACTTATCTATAAAACCACTAATAGCTCCTCCTAATCCGCCTGCTACTGCTGTTTCCGGACCGCCTAATAAACCAATTAATGCTCCTGCGCCTCCCTTTATGGCCGCTGTTTCGACATAATCGCTTACTTCACAACTTGGATTCGGATGGCATTCATTGTACTTATCTATAAAACCGTCAGCCGCTCCTCCTAATCCGCCTATTGCTGCTCCTTCCGGACCAAATAATGCACCAGATGCTAGTCCTATGCCTCCGTGTATGGCAGCTGCTTCAACATAATCGCTTGTTTCACAACTTGGTGCCGTATAGCATGCATTGTATTTATCTACCACAGCGTCACCAGCTCCTGCTAGTCCACCTCCTATTGCTCCATTGACAAAGCCAGAACCGACACCTCCCGGTCCAGAAAAAAGACCTCCAACTGCACCAGCAATACCTCCTATTAATTCTCCTACGATGCCACCTGCACCTGCTGCTTGGGCATGAGCGCCTGCGCTACAATCATCTTCTTCTGGAAAAAGCCAACTTTTTGGATGTGAGTTACTACTTGAATCACCAGCTCCTCCTATTCCGCCGCTTACTGCTCCACCGAGTAAGCCAGCAACTGCACCTCCTGGTCCAGCAATAGAACCTCCAGCTGCACCAGCACCACCTCCTAATATTGCTCCTACAATGCCACCTGTACCTGCTGCTTGGGCATAAGCGTCTGTACTATAATCATCTTCTGGAAAAAGCCAACTTTTTGGATGTGAGTTACTACTTGAATCATTTGATGAGCTTGAACTACCCATTTAAATCCTCCTTTTATTATTAAAAATAACTGTATCACAACGATACAGTGGGAATTTCGTTATTGTTCATTTTAGCAAATGTCAAATATAATTTGTATAAATAACAATAAAAATACTTTATAAATAAAATATACATTTTGTTTGTATTGCATATATACAAAATGTATATTTTGTATATATATAATACTATTTACAATACTGTTTAAATATGCGACATCCATCGCTCTTTCTCTTAAACAAAATCATAAATTCAAATGAGTCATTCACAAGAAAAACCTGTATCATTCTCTTGGTTTACAAGAACAACAAAGAAATATATTTATTATGTCATCGAACTCAGTTGCGTTGCTGTTGTTTTGCGCTTACTTGGCTTGGTGAATCCTTTTATTTTTCAAGCGATTATCGACCGTATTCTCCCTTTTCAACGTATTGAAAGTCTCTATGCTATCGTTGTCTTGATGGTTGCTATTATGCTGTTTAGCACGGCTCTTAGCACTCTATCAGGCTACTTAGGTGCTTATTTAGCCAATCGGCTTACATTAGAATTTGGGCGGCGCATTTACAGCCATCTGTTAAGTCTTTCCTTGCCCACTTTACGCCGTTGGCAAGTAGGAGAATTGTTTTCACGTATTGGAGAAGTTGATACAATTCGCGGTTTTTTAACAGGAACCATCGCCACAACTGTGCTAAATGTTCTCTTTGCCATTATTTATATTGTTGCACTCTTTTCCATTAGTCCGAAACTGACCTTCATTGTCCTTATCATTTTACCTTTACAAATGGGTTCTTTAGCGTTGGTCGGTCCCTTCTTGCGCCGCCAATTACGCCGTTCTTTCACTCTGCAAGCTGTCCATAAATCGCGCCTTATTGAAAGTTTTACCAATCTTGAAGCCATTAAAGCACATGTAAAAGAATCTGCTCATACGATACGCATGCAAGAAACTTTAGCTCGTAGTTTAGATCAAAGCCTTACAACCAGTAAATTGCATCTTCTCAATGGAGCCATGAGCCATATTTTTGGTGATCTTTTCACTATTTTTATTATCTTTTTTGGTGCTCAGGCAGTTCTTCAAAACCAGATTACGCTAGGGCAACTTATTGCCTTTCATCTCCTCGCTGGAAATGTTTCTGGTCCTATCTTAAGCCTTGCATCCCTATGGGAAGAATGGCAGCATTTGAAAATCTCTCGTCTTCGTTTGGGCGATATTCTTAACTCCCCTTCAGAATGGGAAGAAGAAAAGCCGCCTCTTCAACTCAGCGCTCCTCCTCATCTTGAAGCCAACGATCTCTGTTTTTCTTATGGAGATAAATCCATTATCAATCATCTTGATGTCTGTTTACAACCTGGGCAACCAATTATGTTACTTGGTCCTTCAGGGTGCGGAAAAACAACCTTGGCGAAGCTCCTTTGTGGACTCTACCCCCCAACAAGCGGGAAGATATTGATTAACGCCCAACCTTTACAGAATTTTGATGTCCGTAGCGTGCGTGAAACAATCGCGTACTTTCCTCAAAATCCTTGCCTTTTTTCCGGAACCATTCTTGAGAATATGCTTCTTGCTAAACCAGATGCCACTAAAGATGAAATTGACGCTGCACTATATGTTAGTGCTTGCCATGATTTGATTGCTCAGTTGCCTCTAGGACTCCATACTCAAGTAGGAGAGCAAGGTGGTTTTTTATCGGGTGGTCAGCGCCAACGCTTGGCTTTGGCTTGTTTCTTTCTGATAAACCCAAGCCTGCTTATTTTAGATGAACCTACTTCCGCATTGGATGACACTGTCAGTGCACAAATTGTTGAGCATTTATATAAACTTTCACAAGATCGTATTGTTCTTGTTATTACCCACAAAAGTGACCTCTTTCCTCAGCATGCAAACGTCTTAAACTTTACTGATTTGGAGGCAAAAAATGGCAGATAAAGCTCCCTATTTGCGCCCTTTGTCACCAACGCTTCATATGGTTGTTGCTGTTTTGGTCACCTTATTTCTCTTTATTGTGATCGGCAGCTTTATCGCAAAAACAGAGATTGTTGCACGGGGGCAAGGAAGTGTTATTCCCACCGCTTACGTTCAGCTGGTCCAAGCGCAAAATACAGGACGCATTGAGAAAATCCTTGTAAAAGAAGGGCAATTTGTTCATCAAGGGGATCTCCTTATTCAATTAGATCCCCGTGAAGCCCTCAATGAGTGCGCACGTGTTCAAGCAGATATCGCGCAACAAACCCTTCAAGCACAAATCGCAACAGCTATTTTAACAGCTTTGCATGAAAGTGATCCTTTGGATAAAGATTTTGTGACCAAAGGACTTGCCTATCTGCCAGTTCCTCCTTCTGGCAACACGACTGCAAGAATAGAAGGGGAAAAACTCATTAGCGCTGCCCTTCAATCTCTCCAAGATAAATTAAGAGCGCTAAAAGCACAAGCGGACCGCGTCGAGCGCAGCGGTGCAACACAACATGCGCAATTAGATAGGTTGGAAGATGATCGTCAATTAAGCCAAGGAAAATTAAAGGCTGCAAAAAGCCTAATGGAAACAAAAGTCATCAGCCAAGCGGTTTATTTAGAGCGTTTACATGATTTTAAAAATGTCGAGCATGAAATTTTAACCAATCAAAGACGTTTGGAAGAAAATGCCGCCGAAATCAATACCCTTCGCCAACAACGGAAAAGTCTCATTTCCGATGAAATCGCCCGCTATCGCCAACTTTCGCGTGAAACAGAACTGAATCTTCAAGGATTAAAAGCAAAGCTTGATAGCACTCAATACCATCTTGACCACTTATCACTCTATGCGCCTGTTGATGGACGTATCGATGATTTAAGTATCCATACTTTGGGCGGCTTTGTAGAAGCTGGTAAAACGCTTATGCGTATTGTCCCTGATGCAGGTGGTCTCATTGTTGAAGCGTTTTTTGATAATCGAGATATTGGTTTTTTAGAAAAGGGTCAACGTGCTTACATCAAGTTTTCTGCCTTTCCACCTGAACGTTTCGGTGTTATCCACGGTACAGTCGTTAATGTAGGCGCTACAGCGCGCTATAATAAAGAAATTAATGGTGTCTATGCTGTTTTAATAAAAATTGACCAAGATCACATCACTTTGAATAACAAACATCTTAAATTTATCCCTGGCATGACTGTGGCAACGGATGTCATTACCTCAAAACGGCGTCTCATTTCTTATTTCTTTGAACCTATCACCAAAGTTTTAGAACAATCTCTAAAGGAAAGATAATGTCTGTAAATGAAAATTCATCACCATCATTCATAGACCCTCTTACAGCGTTAGGAGCTATGGTTGTTTTAATGCTTACATCTCCCTTATACCGCCGCTGGCGAATCTGGGATATCGAACGAAATTTAGGACCAGCTTTACAGACTGGGCAATACAAGCTCTATAAAAATGAACGTGGAGAATTTTGTGCCTTTATCACTTGGGCTTTTTTAGATGAGAAAAATCATCAATCTATGCTTGATAAGGGAGAATTTTTACCTGATGCCAATTGGCAGAATGGAAAATACGTATGGTTTATTGATTGTGTAGCACCCTATGGCCATACTGCTCATATTGTACGCGATATGCAACGAAATATATTTCCTGATCAGCGTTATTGTTATGCTGTACGACGTAATGAAGATGGTGGAATGCGAAAAATTGCACGCTGGTGTTGCTGTAGAGCGCAAAATCCAGCCAAATAGTTTTTCTAAAGCAAGTGCGCATCAATCATTTACCCCTCGTCTTATAGAAAAGAATCTTTTAAAAGAGCTCTTTAAGCGATAGCTATAGCAAGAGAACCTTACCATATTTAGAGCTAACCCGCTACAAATAGGTGTTTTTCAGCTTACAAAACTTGCTATGAATAGCAACAGACGGTTAAGGGGATTGATCCACTCTCAAGCTGAAATTTGATTAACTAATTTCACTAGAATTGGCTGGGATACCTGAATTCGAATCTAAATTTAATTGCAATAAACTATTGATTTTATTTATATTTTTTTAAGGTTAGGGACCATATAATTAGGTTCGGGAATAGGATTTTTACACTTTCCTTTACAAAATGCATTCTTTTTGCCAGCTTTCTCTAATAATTTTTTTAATAGTTCTAAATCTTCTTGTGAAATAATGTTTACTCAGTCTAGAAAACATACCAACAGCTTCAAATCTGAATGTATCAGAAGGCTTTATTATGATGCTTTTTCGACAAGAATAGGCTTCTTTTTTAAGAGAGAAGCCTTCTCTTTATCTAAACCATAAAGCTCTATGATCTTTTCCTCCAGTCTTACAGGAACAGATTTTTTGCCAATTTCTACAGAAGATAAAAATGCTACAGATATGTCTAATTTTTTAGCCATATCTAAGAGGCGTTCGGAGTGATCAATGCGAAGTTTCCGTAAAATTTTACCAAAGGGTGTAACCATATAAAAAGTCCTATTAGAGAAGAAATATTTTCTTCTGATTCTAACAAATCTTTTTATGATTTTCTTCA
>NZ_JBHIRW010000039.1:0-8393 GCF_042197445.1 Bartonella sp. AA1HLJMS
AACATTAGATGCGGTGACTTTACCCAAGCGCGCTTGAAACCATTCTGCTGTTCTTTGTTCCATCTCACACCGCCGTTCTTTGTTCTTGTGGTCCATATTCGATATCTTGGACGTGAATATATTCGGCATCTTGTATAGGCGCCTCTATTTGCTTTTGTTGTAGGAAAGATTGTTCTTTTTCATGCTGTCTCTTTTGCAAAACATCCAAAATCCTTTGTGCTACTTCATCAGGAAGATCTTCAAGCTTTTGGACTCGTCCATACTCAAGGACTTTTTCCTCTTCTGTTTGAGTGATGTTTATTAATTGTTTGATTTGCGTAAGCACATCATAAGAAACTAACTTCGTTTGTACGTTATGGTTTGTTTCATTGATACGTTTTGCTTCATCTTCTTCATAAATACCGGAAAGCCCGAAAGCATAGCGAGCACATTGTATAGTGGCTTTATGGCGCAACATACGTGCGGGGTATTTTTTCCAAGGGTCACTGTGGTCTTGTTCGCATTCTTTGCGATATTCGGTGACTTCGATAGGGTCTTTAATCCCTTTGAGACGAATAGCACATTTGATAGCAATGATATTCCCATCCTCATTGATTTGATCTTGAAAGGTCATGCCATCAAAGTCAGGATTTGATTTGATGATCTTTATCCAACCGTCGATAGAAACAACGGGTATGATGCCGCCGCCTTTTTTAGGGAGTGCATAGATTTCTTTTGTTAAAGGGTTAAGTCCATAAGTATTGGCAACAAAAAGAAAAACGGCAAATTCTGCATCAGTGATGACATTAGCATTTTTATCTCTAATACAAGTTTTTATGATTGTGGTTCGAAATTCTTCAGCAGAAAATCCATATTTTTCTGCCATTTCTTTTAAAAAAGTAGAATTTGTCATATTGATTTCCTACATTGCGCGCAATTCTCCCGTGGCGTGAGTCACGCTGGTGTTTAAAAATGGTTGGTTGTTAGAAAGTGCTTATACGCTCTGCCTTTTCCTAGGGATATGTTCGGCTTTTCTACTATAACTAATATGTGTGTTGCCTGAAATACATGTGTTACCACATACAACAGCTTCACCACCAATATGAGCTTTTTCACAAATTTTGGCATTGCCGTGAATTTCGGCTATTCCGTAAACTTTCGCATTATCGAAAATATGTGCATTGGATTCAACACAAGCGTTTCCAAAAACATTAGCATTTCCATAAATACGTGCATTACATGAGATACGTGCTCGTCCAAATACTTGTGCATTCTCATAAATTTGAGCATTACTGCAAACCTTTGCCCTATCCCCAACCCAACAATCGCCCTCATGAGAGAGGTTACCTTCATGCTCTATAAAACCACCAAGATCACCTTTCTTGACCTTTCCAAAGTCTCTCAGTGCACGAATGCGACGAATTGGTCGACGATAGAGGATGTCTATTTCATCAGTAAGTTCATATTTCTTTTCCATGGTTTATTTCCTTGATTTGCGTACAATTCCCCCGTGGCGTGAATCACGCTGGTGTTAAAAGTTGGTTTTTCGGTGTTAGAAACGGCTTATGTAGCTTATATCGCTTGCTGAATAGTCACTTTCGTAGATAATTGAATTGCGTCCACGAATTTCAAGATTACCAGAAATATTTACATTATCGAAAATATATACTCCATCTAGAATTTTCATATTTCCGGAAATGTGTGCTTTATCACTTATATAAGCATTTCCATAGACACGGGCATAGCCATAAACATGGCCCAAAACTCGAGCCTCACCATAAATTTGTGCATTGCCGTAAACTTGTGCATCATATTCAACATATGCTTCACCGCAAACTTTTGCATTTTCATAAACACGCGCCCTGCCTGTAATTTCTGCGCATTCAAATACTTGTGCATTGCCGAAAATCTTAGCATCACCATAAACCATAGCTTTATGCCAAACCCAACAATCGCCTTCATGCGATAGGTTGTCTTCTTTTTGTATATAGCCGCCTAAGTAACCCTTTTTAATATTTCTATAATCTCTTAATGCACGTATGCGATAAAGTTTTTTACTTTTATCGGTTCTTGCATCATAAAATTCTTTTATTTCATCAGTAAGTTCGTATTTCTTTTCCATGATTACTATTTCTCACGTTCTACGATTACGGTGGAGCCACTAATTTTACAATTTCCAGCAATGTCTACACGACAGCAAATATATGCTTGATTGTAAATTTTAGCATTTCCGTAAACGTGTACACTTTCCCCTATAGCAGAATTCCCATAAATCCGCGCATAGTCAAAAACCTTGGCATTATCTCCAACAGAAGCACCACCAACTTCGGCATAATCATAAACTTGTGCATTGCCATAAACTTGTGCATTCCCATAAACCCGCGCATCATCATAAACTTTGGCATTATCGTAAACTTGTGCATTGCCAAAAATCCAACAGTCTCTCTTATGGCTTAAGTTGCTCTCTTTTTCTATAAAACCGCCGAGGTCACCTTTTTTGACATATCCAAAGTCTCTTAAGGCTCTAATTCGGTGAAGTGTTTTCCCATCAAACTCAATTGTTTCATCAGTTAATTCGTATTTTTTCACCATGATTTTTCTCCTTTTAATACATGCTTTGTCTTTTAATCTCTTGAGACAGCACCCCCATGCCTTTTGCTGTGATTTTTGCGCAAGGAATGACTTTTTCTATTCCACTTGCGGTTTGAAGTGTAATGGTGGGACAATCCATTAGTCCTTTTTGGATTTTATCCTGATAAGGCAATAAGCGATCCCCGAAAGTGCGTCGATACACCCATCCTTTTTTCTGTAGGAAGAGAATGAATTGTTTTGGTTGCATTTCAAGCACTTTAGCGGCTTCAGTAAGACCGAAGAGCCCATCAGAGCGTTGTAAGCTTTCAAGAGCCATTGCTTTTGGTTTTAAATATTCAATGATGATGTCTTTACGCTCATTTTCATTTTTTAGATGAGTTAATACACCTAACATTACTTGTGGACTTGAGTAATCGATTTGTGGTGTAAGAACTTGCTTTGCACGCCGCTCGCATTCAATAAAATATTGACGGGCTTGTTTACCTTTTTCATTACGCTCTACCATGGAAAGTTCTTTTGCCATTTCCAAGGTTAGATGATAATTAATTGCAATAACAGATCTAGATTTTGCGCTCGCCAAATTTGGTGACCGCAATCTTGTGTTTTTACAAAGTCTTGTCCTTCTATAAAATTGTATCTGCTAATACGGTCCTTAATCCAATTGGAAAAGTCTCGTTTTGCTTCTAAGAATGCGTGCAAGTCACGAGCATTGACTGTTTGAACGTCTTCTCCGTTAACCGTGTTATTTGTAATAGCGATAGGATTATTCATAAGTTTACTCCATCCGATAATTTAATAAGAGGAAAGAGGGGGGGCGCTTTTAAATGCGCCCTTAAGAATTTTAAAGCACATCACAAGGACGCAAACGGTGTTGTTTTTCGTAAGAACCATACATTGCATCATCATATTCGCGCTGTTTTATATCATCTAAAAAAAAACCGTATGCTGTGCTGTGTAGAATAAAATCGTGAGGAATGTTTCCGTTGAAGCACTGCTCTTCACATTCTTTAAGATAGAATTCGGCAATATCTTCAGAGATATCTTCGCAACGATTAGTCGTTGGTTCAATACGCAAAATTTGGACAGCATTATCGGTTTGGTCGATAAAATTGATAATGTCCTTTTCTTCTAATAAAGGACCAGATTTAGCGAGATTTTGCTCTTCATTTTCGCACATCACTAAGAGAATTTCATCAGAATTTATAAACACTGGTTTATTCACAAATGCCTCCATACTGCCTATTGGCAAAAGTTGTTTTCTAAGATATGGAACATAAGTATGCGCATATTGCACATATGTCAACAATAAAATGTGCAACATGAGCATATTTAGTGAGTATTATTTTGGGATATATAAAATGGATGATATTGATAACCTTATAATGGAGGCAGTGAATAAGCTTAGTATAGATAAAAAAAGAAGGTTAATTATTATTCTTCGTCTTTTAAAGTATCTAAAATGCGAAGAAGCCACTGCTTTTTTTCAGGAGATATATTTTTTAGAGCGTTAAAAACTTCTTCTTGAAGTTCGCGGTCTGAAAGAGCAGTTGTAGATTTTGTTTTTATACCCTGTCCTTCACCAGTCAATAACCAACCTGTACTTACGTTAAAAGCTTTTGCGTATCGACTTGCGGCTTTATTGATGCCGCGAACTCCTTGTTCATGTTGTATATAAGTGTAATATGGCCAGCCGTAATATTGAGCTGCGGCTCGGGCAGATTTAAATCCTTTGGCAATTCTTGCTTCTGTTAAGCGTATAGCTTGGTCGGGTTTTTGTTCTTGCATTCTGACAACTCCTTTCCATTCATAATGCACATATTATGTGTGCTTTTCGACTTGACTTTTTTCTGTGCACATTGCACACTTAATTTTATGAATAAGATAGAAGCAAAAAAAAATACGCAAACGCCTTAATCTGACGCTGGACGAAATGGCAGCGTTATTAGGCGTTAACAAATCAACAGTATGGCGTTGGGAAAAATATGGTGTTCCTTCAAGAGGAGCAGTGGCTTATCTTTTAAAATCTTTATGCGATCAAGAGCAACACCCCTCAATGTCGAAAATTTGCAAGAGCTGCGGTGTTGATCACACCGGAGAAACTTTACAGCATTAAGGAGATAAAGATGAGTTCGAATGAAATTTTATGGATAGCAGTGGTTTCAGTTTTGCTCTTAAGCGGAGTGATGTTTCGTATTGCATTGCATTATCGCGATCAAGTTAAAGCACTTAAAGAGGAAGTTGAAACTCTAAAATTAAAAATTGGGCATTTAACAGACGAGTTACAAAATAAACAGCATGAATGTTCAAGAGAAATTCAGAATGGCATGGATAAGAGTTTTTTAAATATCAAAAATGCATCAGAAATTAGAGAACTGAAGCAAAAGATAGATGAGTATGAAGCAGCGTTCAAACGGAAAAACGAAGTTATAGATGCACTAAAAGCAGAAGTTCAATTACGTGATACGGAAATTGAAGAACTGAAACAAAAGATAGAAGAACGTGACGACGAGGAAATTGAAGAACTGAAGCAAGAGCTTAAACAGCGTGATGAAGCAGTAAAAGCGCCGGCTCATAAGAATAAGAAGAGTAAGAAGAAGGGTAAGTGAGGAGATAGAGATGAATGCAGGATCGTATACTGGTTTAATAGTATCTATAGCGGTAAATATTCAATTAGCTATTCAACTTTATCTATTTTATAAAGAATTACAAATAGTTAAAAAGGAAATAATGAAGAAAAATGAAAAAATATGGAGGCAAGAAGAGGAAATCCAAAGATTATCTTATCCTAGCATGTTCTCTTCTTCGAAAGATAGAAAAAATTCTAGCCAAAACCTAGTTTGAACTACTCTTTCTGGGTGATTTGATGAAGTGTGTTCAATTATAAAGATTGGTACAGTTTCGATATTTGGTTTGAGGTGGCGAACTGTGAGAAAAAATACTCTTTCTTCATCTTCCTTTAGATTAAAATAATTGCATATATCTTGCGATTTTAAGTCTGCTGTAAAAGGATTTTTAAAACTCATATATTTCTCGTTTTCGAGGATTAAAGATAGCGGATATTTTCCTAGAAAAGCACCTTCAACAAATGCAAATGGACTTTCATCAGGTATACGAAAATTATTCATTTTTATTGAATGTTTTGTAGGATTTTTTATGATTACCTCTATGTCAATAAGGAAATCTTCACCCTTTTTATATGCGTGTGGTTTCTTCTCTATAACAACCTCTAGATTTGGACCTAAGTCTCGTATTCTTTTTTCTTCCCATAAAATGGAAACATGTTCTTTTGCTGTTTCAGATTGTTCTTGTAATTGTCTTAGTTGTTTATTGAAATTTATAAGATCTATTTTTCGATTTCTACAACCTAACCATATTCCAAAAAATGAGATGAAAGTTGGTACTATTAATGAAATAATATCAATCACATCTTTATCTATTTGCATACTTCTTACACCCTTCTTTCCTTCATTTTCGGAAAAAAACACTTCTATAAAACACATTTTGTATGGAGCGGTGTGGTGATTAACACGATTCTTTGTTTTGATCTAGGTACGAAGATGGGTTGGGCGTTTCGCAATGCCGAGGGTGACATATTCAGTGGTACCGTGAATTTTCAATCGCGCCGTTTTGAAGGCGGTGGAATGCGTTACTTGCGTTTTAAACAATGGCTATCAGAAATAAAACAGACAGCAGGTCAAATTGACGTGGTGTATTTTGAAGAGGTGAGGCGTCATAAAGGTACAGATGCAGCGCATGTTTACGGTGGTTTGTTAGCAACGTTAACGGCGTGGTGTGAACAGCATCAGATACCGTATGAGGGGATACCAGTAAGTACGATTAAGAAAGCGACGACAGGCAAGGGGAATGCGTCGAAAGAAGAGATGATTAAGGCGGTGCGTGCAAAAGGGCACAATCCGAAAGATGATAACGAAGCAGATGCTTTAGCAATTTTATATTTAGTTAAAGAAAGGGAATTGGGGTATGTCCAGTAAATTACCATGGACGAGGCTTTTTGCAGACAGATGGCTTGTTACTCTTGGTTGTTTGTCGCCGACTGAGAAATGTATCTATGTCATGTTGCGACTTCTAATGCTCCGTACTGGTGAGCCTATTTTAAACAACTTAAGGGTATTAGCTCGTTGGATTGGTTATCCAGTAGAAGAGTTTGAAACAGCTTTGAATTCCTTGATTGAAGGTGGATTCATCATACGTTTAGACAATGGTGGGTTGTGGAATTCAGAAGTTGAAAAAGAACTCAACAGTCTCAGTGAAGAAGAGCTAGATAATTTCACTTGCAATAATAATAAAGAAAGGGAGGTGAAGTATGTCAACTAAGTTGCCATGGACGAGGCTTTTTGCAGACCAGTGGGCAATTGTTGTTGATTATTTGCCTGCTGTAGAGGGCAATATCTATATGCGATTACGGTTACGTATGTTGCATACTGGTGAACCTCTTTTTTATAATATTAAAGTTTTATCTAATTACACTGGTTATTCAGTGAAGAAGTTTGAAGCGGCACTGAATGTTTTGCTTGAAGAAGGATATCTCATTCGTTTAGCAGATGGTCGCTTGTGGAATTTAGATGTTGAGGAAGAACTCAATAACTCTAATGAGAATTTAGATAAAGCTTCGGAAAAGGCTTCAAAAGCAGCAAAAGCTAGATGGGATAAAAACAAAGATAAAAGTAATGATGATGCACGTGCAATGCATGAGCAATGCACAAGCAATGCATACGCAATGCACGAGCAATGCTTGGAAATGCACAATAACATTAACAATAACAATAACAAAAAAAATAAAAATATTATTTTATCAAAAAGAGAAATTGATTTTGAAAATTTAGAAACAAACGATTTGGTTGACGAGCCAATCGAATGTGATGTTGAAAGCCAATCAGAACAAATCAAAACGATAGAAACCAAACAACCAATCATTCGCGAGCAAAATACCAACACTTCAAACGAAGTTAACAACCGATGGCAAATTAACGAAGCGATGATTGCGAAATTGCCTTCACGAAAAGTTAAAAAGGTTGGAAAACAACTTTCAGAAATCGTTGATAAGATAATGCCTGCTTATTTTCCAGAGAAAGCAAACTTTTTTGAAGGAACAAAGAAAATAAGGGAAAAACAAGAAGTTGAAAGAATACTAGAAGATTTCAAACCCGATTTTCAATACGCAACTGAACAAGGATTAACGCATGATGAAGCCTTATCAGAATTTGAAAAATTTGTACGCTTTTCAAAATCCAACCCATGTCGAAATGCAAATGAACGCGATTGGCAAAGCGCTTGGGATAATTGGATTACGCATCCAGAATATGGATTGGTAATTAAGAAACACAAAAAATCAGAAGTGAAAAAACTATATGAAAGCGCATGTTATAAACCACCGTCAAACAATTTCGCAAATAACCTTTCAGAAAGCTTCAATCAACTTGCAACAGCGATCTACGCTTAAAGACACTTATGGATCCGAAAAAACAGCAAAGTAGTGAAGTTTGCTGATGATTTTGAGAATAGATATGCGTTTAAATTGACAGAAAGGCACCGTACAGAGCGATTTAAAGATTTTGTGATAAAAACACATTGAAATTAAAAACGCTTCTGTACGGTCCATTTTGAGGCAAATAAACCCATTGGTAAAGTTATGGATTTAGGTAGGGGATATTAAACCAAATGTTTTTAAGAAAACGTAAACAGAAGGGGGGGAAAAAGTTCGTTGCAACGGCGGTGGGGCATGCCCCATGGGGATTAGGGGTAGCAGAGTATTTTTACAATCTTTACGAATATGATGATGGTACAAGAGAATATGAAGAATT
>NZ_JBHIRW010000040.1:0-8204 GCF_042197445.1 Bartonella sp. AA1HLJMS
CGTACAGTAGAAAAATTAGGCATTGTTTATACTCCCATTGAGGTTGTTGATTTTATCATTCATTCTGTTGATGATGTGTTGCGTCATGAATTTGGAAAAAGTCTAGGATCACGTGGTGTTTCTATTCTTGACCCTTTTACGGGTACTGGGACCTTTATCACACGGCTATTACAATCCAATCTCATCAAACCAGAGGATATGGAATATAAATACCGTTATGATATCCACGCAAATGAGATTGTCTTGCTAGCCTATTACATAGCAGCCATTAATATCGAAGCAACCTATCATGGTCTTATGAAAGGAAATTATATCCCTTTCAAGCATATTGGTTTGGCTGATACGTTTCAGACGCTAAAAAAGCAAGATCTAATACAACGTCTATTAAAGGAAAACAGTGAATATTTAGAACTTCAGAAAAATCTCAATATTGAAGTTATTTTTGGCAATCCTCCTTATTCAACTGGTCAAAAAAGTGCTAATGATAATGCAAAGAATACGCCTTATCCGATATTAAATAACCGTATTGGTGAAACTTACGCCGCTCAATCTAAAGCAAGCCTTATGCGAAATCTTTATGATAGTTATATTCGTGCCATTCGCTGGGCAAGTGACCGTATAAAAGATTGTGGTGTGATTGGTTTTGTTACAAATGCAAGTTATATAGATACAAAATCTATGGATGGTTTACGCAAATGCCTAGTTGAAGAATTTTCAAGCCTTTATATTTTTCATTTACGAGGGAATCAAAGAACTTCTGGAGAACTTTCGCGAAAAGAAGGCGGTAAGATTTTTGGTGAAGGCTCTCGAACCCCTATTGCTATCTCTATTCTCGTAAAAAATCCAAACAACAGGGGAAAATATATTTCCGTGATATTGGAGATTACCTCACAAGAGAAAAAAAGCTTAAAACAATTAAAGAATTTGGTAGCATTAATGGTATTACACGAAGTAAACAAGGTTGGCAAATAATCACACCAGATAAACATGGTGATTGGCTTGGTCAACGTGATAACAATTTCAAAGCATTTTTAGCCACGGGTGTTAAGAAAGGTCATGGTAAAAAGCTTTTTGAAAATTTTTCGTGTGGTGTTGTAACTAGCCGTGATGCTTGGGTATACAATTCAAGCCATGAAGTTTTAGCTAAAAACATAAGTAATATGATTGCCTTCTATAACAGTGAAGTAAAGCGTTTTAATAATGCTTATGGACATGTTGATCGTAAAACACTTACAAAAGTTGTAGACAATTTCGTCAATACAGATGCCAGAAAAATCAGTTGGAGCCGTGCTCTTAAACAAGATTTAGCAAAAGGAAAGATTTTTAAATTTGAAGCTACATGCCTTATGCAAAGTTTATATCGTCCTTTTACACAACAGTGGCTCTATTACAATCGTGCCTTTAATGAAATGGTTTTACAAATGCCTCGTATATTCCCGATAGGGGAAACGGTTGAAAATATGGTAATACAAATTACAGGTATAGGAGCAAGAAGATTTTCTGTATTGATGAATAAAGCCTTACCTAGTTTAGATGCAATAGAAAAAGGTCAATGCTTTCCAAGATATTTTTACGAACACACTCCAGTTTCAAAGAGTAAAAATAAAAACCAATCCCTTTTATTTACAAACTCTATAGAAGAAAGCACAACAGCTGGTTTACAAAGGCGTGATGCCATTACTGATGAGGGACTAGAACATTTTAAAGCCGCTTATCCTAATCAAACCATAACAAAAGATGATTTGTTCTATTATGTTTATGGGATTTTACATTCGGAAGATTACCGTGCTCGTTATGCTGATAACCTCTCTAAAGAATTGCCTCGTATCCCTTGTGTAAAGAATGCTGAAGATTTTTGGAAGTTTGTAACAGCTGGGCGTGAATTGGGTCATTTGCATGTAAATTATGAAGATGTGGAACCTTATCCCGTGACCTTTAAAAAGGGTAATCCAAAACAGACAGAAATCTCTAATCTCGAAAAATTCTATTATGTGACTGAAATGAAATTCGCAAAAGCAGGTAAAGAGAAAGATAAAACCACTGTTATTTATAATAACAATATCACAATAACAGATATACCTCTTGAAGCTTATGCGTATATCGTCAATGGTAAACCCGCTCTTGAATGGGTTATGGGGCGTCAATGCGTAAAGACTGATAAAAAGAGTGGCATTGTGAATGATGCCAATCACTATGCTGTTGAAACCGTTGGCAACCCTGCTTATCCATTAGAGTTGTTTCAAAGGGTTATTACCGTAAGTTTAGAAACAATGAAGATTGTTAAGAGCTTACCAAAATTAGAAATAAGAGAAACTGAATAAGCTTATTAAAGCATGCTCACATAATGAGTGTGATAACCTTACAAGGGGTATAAGGTCTTATAACCATAATCTATACCTCTCTTGTTAAATTGCTTACATACAATCTTTAAAAGGAATGTTTATATGCATTATTCTAAAAAAGAGCATTTGCACTTTTTAACCCTGTACTTTGGATTGCTTTAAGACTTATAAGAAATCCCATCTTAAAGTGAATTAGATTTTTTACATTGCCTTTAAGAGATTATACCGTATTTAAAATGATAGCTTTATCCTTTTCAAAAGCTTTGTTTAAAGAGGGTTATGTATATTCATTTTCTTATATTACTTATAGGTTTTGAATGTTTCTCAAACCCTCAAAATACCTTCAAAAATATACCATGGGTTGTATTTATAGGTTGCATCTTAATATAGACTGTATCTCTAAAATGCTAATATATTGAAATATAATAACTTTTATTTTTTTATTGAAAAAAATAAATAAAGGGGAGTAAAAGGAACCCTCAAAATACTCAAAATCTTCAAAACTAACAACCATAAGGATCTTGATAGCATTTCTTATGAGTTACAAACTATCTTTTGAAAGGCTTTAAAGGATTATATGCTTTTCATAAAGCACGTTTTAATCACTCACTAAAATAATCTATTTTGTCAGTTCAATTTACTGACACATAACTGACAAATATATATTATGAATTGAATTTATGGGTTGTCTTTTAATAAAGGTTGCATCATTAAAATTATAACCTATTGAAATATATTGATTTTAATTTTCTCTCATTAAAAAAATAATATAGGCTCTAAAAAGAACTGACAACACTGACACGGTCTATTAAAAGGGATTTTTCTAATCTTTATAATGATCAATCTCTTTTTAGATGTTTTCATAACAAGCAATAAATCGCAATTATCCTATTTATCAACTAGTTGTATAACATCATCTAAGGTATAGGTTTTCATGAATCTTCCCCTGCATACTCTTTAATTCTTTTGCAGAGAAATTCATAAAAATTACTTGCGTAATATTCGGAATCTTCAGATGTATACTTGAGATAGAGTGGGCATTCACCATCCCGAAACTGCGTATAATCAAAATAAAAGGTTTCACCAAAATCAGTTGTGCAGATAACAAGTTGTTTGGGGTCCATAAAGCCATCTCTTCTATCGAGCAAATTTCGGTAAACAATATCACCAGCAGGAATACCTGCACAGATTTCATAAATACTGAATATTTCTTCACCTCCAATTTCTCCTCCTCCATAATTTTTTAAAAAATTCTTATAGGAAGAGGTAAATTGTAAACCAAGAGTGTTCTCAGCTGTTTTAATCCGTACATCATCAGGGGCATTATCTTGAGTACCAAAATTAATAACATGACTATGCATATCAACATATTGTGCAACATCTGATAAAGTATAACTTTTCATAAATTTTTCTCCATAAGTCACAGCGTGTTTTTACTCATAATGAGTGCTCCTAATGATCAATCTTTTTCTACTATAGCCAATGGAATTGAGATGAGATTGATAAAATCATAAGAGATATGTTCTTGACGGAGCTCTTTTCTCATCTGTCTCTGTACAATCATCTCGCATTTACAATATATGATGGAATTAAAGGAGGTGATCATTAAAGTTTAGAGAGCGCCTTTTAGGGATATTATTTCAATATTTGCAATAATTACTCTTTCTTTTTTCCTACTTAGGAATTTTTTTTGAAATCCAACAAATAACTTTTCTGATAAAATTTGTCTTTGGATTCATAGGAGCAACCAAACTCCTGCCTTGATAAAATGAGTAGAGAACCTCAACGAGAGGACTATCTTGTTCTTGTGTCACAGGATGTAACATAATAGGTCTAAAATCGACTCCAATAGGTGCTCTTCCTGATACCATTCTTTCCACATTTGTACCCGTTACTATCTGTCCTTCTTCTTTCCAAGAAGAAACTGTTTCGGGCTCAAACAGTTCATCTTCCTGATAAACTTTTTGACTTTTAAATTCCACCGGCTCAGCTGCCCCCATACTTTTTTTCTTTATCCATTTCATGATTCATAATCCCCTCAATTTTTTCAAAATAATCAATTTATTCTTTGTTCTAAATAGACTTAAATAAACTCTCCTTCCAAGAGCGAGGTTATTCCTCGCTAGAAAGCTCTGAGTGATCATCAAAATCTTTTGCTACCCGTTCAATCAAAGCGTAGCTCACTTGCTTCACCTTTGCTACTTCTTTGGCTAAAGCTAATGCACGTTCAAGGTGGGTTTTGTTGATGCTTTCGTCAAAGCCTAGGTGATCACCTGCCGTAAAGCTTTTCTGATAAGATTGTAAGGTTTCAGCATCACCCAACAAAGCAAGAGCGCCAAGATGAAGTAAAGCATAATGTGCATCGTTTGCTTCAGACGTGGTGCTTTTTTCCCAAGGAGCAGCGCCATAATCAGAGCGAAGTCTTTTAGAAAGGTCAATGTCTGTTACCGCCCATTCTAAAGCATCATCAAGCGCCTGTGTTAAACGATCCGTAGTGACTTCTGGTTCAAAGATTTCTAATCCCTTGGCTTCAAAATTAAGCTGTATATCTGGAATATCTTCCGTGTAGGTAGGATCAATGAATTTACAAGCAGCGGAAAGAATGCCCGTGCTAATCATAAAGGCGCTATCAAATTGCGGGTAGTCTTTGGCAATTTCGTCGTTGTAAAGAATATCTACTTCACGATCAGCCAATTGATAGCTTGCCATATGGTCATTCTCATTGATTTTCTCGGTTGACCAGCCTAAGCTTTTTAAAAGTGCATGAGCACTTTCCATGGTGAGACGATCATCATTGTCATCCACTTCATCCACTTCCTCTGCCACTTCAACAGAAGTTGTTTTAGAAGCAACAGATGCTGTTTGCGCATCCAAGCTTAAAATCGGTGCATTTTTCGGAAAACCTGCTCGATAACCCCGTGCAAGAGTAAGAGAGTTGTCAATCGTATATTTCGTGATACCTTCCACAAAGCCTAGATGGTTCTTTGCCCTGAAACTTTCCTTATAAAATTTGAGCTTTTCAATATCACCAATCAGAATGAGTGCTATAAAGTGACGTGCCACAAGGTGAGCTTCACTGTTTGTTGGCAAAGCGGCATAATCATAGATGATTTGATTGACATTTTGCCGATCAGCCCACTCAAGTATATCTGTACAAATCTCCTTTAGCTTGCCTTCATCCAATTCAGTACTAGAAACTGTATAAAATTCTTCTGCCTCTTTGAGAGCTATATATTGGGGCAATCTAGGAAACATCTCTCTATGAGCAGTAGAAAAGCCAAGTGTTGAAAGCGAAGCCTTAAATACAACAATCGGCTCTTCTTCATCACTTTGAAGACTGTACATTATATTGATGATACGGTCTTTACTTACAAAATAAGCATTGCGATCATAGTTCTTATCGCGATAAACTGTCCACCCCATCCTTTTTAAGTCTTCAGAAACTGTATTAAGAAAAGACAAATCTTGCAAACTAAGACGATCATCTATGGCTTTTCGCTCATTAAAGATTTTCAGATGCTCTTCAGCAAATTGAACTGCGTGATTAACATACTTCTCCACTTCACGGTCTTCTAAATGTCCAGAAATCGTACCGGCTTCTAAAAAATTTTGATAAGATTTCAGGATATCAATTTGACCTGTCAATGCTAAACAAGCTAAATGCCAGACTATACGTATATTGTAGCTATACTTTTGAACACGTGTTTTGCTTTCTATTGATGCTTGTAAATCTTGGGCACGTGCCCATTGTATTATTCGCTCAGAGATTTTGATAAGCTCTTGCTCATCTAATGTCTCTACACAAATATCAATGCCTTTATCAACCCCACGAAAATTCTCTCCTCCAATCGTATTAAAAGATCGATAAATATCCGTAGGTCGTACAAGATTACGTTGTCTACAAAAATGAATATACAAGCAAGCCAAAGAAATTTCTTCATTAGATATTTCAGCTTCGAGATGAATATTGTACTGATCATAGAGATGTACAAAGCCAAAATCTAACTTAATAAAACGATCCGGCAAAACCAACCACATTTTACCAAGCTCTGTGGCAAACCACCCTTGAATTTTAAAAATGCGAGTTGCTGCTGTAAGACTCATCGACCACTGTTTAGGTTTTTTACGCGCTAAAATGTCATCTAACTCCCCGTTTTTATAAGCTTGCGCAAAAAGAATGAGGCGCTCAATCCACCCTATTGTTTTGTAATCTGAAAATTCTGGTACATGTAATTGGGGTGTAAACTTAGAACTTTTTAAAGCCTCAATATCACCAAGTAATGCTTCTGCAACAGCAGAATGATTGGCTGCTTTTTCACGTAATTTTTGTTCAATATCTTGTGCTTTCGCCCAAGCGATAACCCTATTTAAAGATTCCTTAACATGGCTTTCTGAGAGATCTGAAGCTGTAACATCGAAATCCTCTTTCGCAGAAAACAGCGTATCTTCATACTTATCCTGTGATACTTCACCACTAGCATATTCCCAAGCAAGGCAATAAGCAGCAGTGGTAAGATCAGCCGATAGCCGAAACTTTCCCCCATCCTCTCCATAATCTACAACATCATAACTAATGCCTACAATGCGATCGGGAAGATGATAATGCGCAAACATACTACCATCTTCAGCACGATAAGGTTCCCAGCCAAGCGTTTTTAAAATCTCTGTCACGTCTTTAGTTCGCATCGCTATTCACTTTCATTCAAAAAGTCCTGGATAATGAAAAACGTTAACGTCAGTTTTGTCTAACTTATTATTCAATTGTTCTTTAATCCATTTTCTATTCTCATTTTCCAATTCTTTCTTACTTCCTTTAAAATCTTTGAAATCTTTTTGATATTTTTCTAAGAACTCTTTGTTTTCTTTAAGAAATTCCGTAAACTTGCCTTTTGTGGGCTCTGCATTTCCTTCTTTATATGCCTCTTTTAAAATCTTTTGTTGTTCACTTAATTTAGAATTCTTCCCCGTTTTTACCTCGCCAATTTTTATTTTACCATTCTCTATATAAACAATATCCGCACGAGATCTTACTACCCCCTTATCCGTCTTAGTTTTGAATACTATTTCTGTTTTGCATGTTCTACATCCTTCATCATTTAATTCTTGTTTTTTCTCATCGCGTTTTTTATCATGATGCTTCCTGACTTGTTCAAGTATGTTACCCTTTCCATCATTATTGTTTTGTGGTTCTTTATTGTTTCCGTTTTTTTTCTTATTTTTACTTTCCTTCTGAGAATCTTTATTTTTTTCTTCTTGTGAGTTTTGATTTGTTTTTTCGCTATCTTCTGCAGAATTTTTCGATGCAAACCAATAGGTAAGGAAATCAGCTATAGCGGTTCTATTGTTAGGAGATTGAACAATAGTTGCTCCACCAGCCATAAAAAGAGACAGAGCTGCCAACTCTTGTGGCGTAAGCGACACAATGAACGCTACAGCAGCTGCTACCGCAGGAAGAAAATTATTTTCGGCAGCATTACCTGCGGCATCAGCGCCAGTATTGACATCACCACCAGCAAGGGCAGCAGCAAAGCCCCCCGCTATGCGCGCGATATCAATGGCATGATCATTAAAATCAGAAAACTGTGCTTCAATCTTTGCATTGATACGCGCTTGTTCTTCTGCCGTTGGAACACGACCATCCAATGCTGCTATTTCTTTTTGTATAAAATTTTTGGTCGACAGTTTAAACTGGAGCATAGCAGTGGCTTCGCCCACAGCACCCCCCACAGCACCGGCAGAGCAAGCACCGCTCGCAACCGCGCCTTTTAAGCAGCCAAGTCCTGCATGGGCAACGATCTGCGTGACCGTATCTATTTTGCCTTCAGCCTTGGCGGTACCGATTTCTTCCGCCAACGATTTGCC
>NZ_JBHIRW010000041.1:0-8182 GCF_042197445.1 Bartonella sp. AA1HLJMS
GTGAGATAGACGACATAAAGCCATCGACAATCGAATTAGCCAGATCTTCGCCCGCTTGTTCCATACCAGCCTTGGCAGCATCAGAGAGCTGTTCGCGGGCAAAAAAGCTCTTTCTAAACTAGAACTTCTTAAAATCCCCTTTGTACACCTCTCTCAAAGAAAAGATAAAACTGCCAAAACACGTGAGAGTCATCTAAGGATAATTGCATGAGACCATAACAGCTATAAACAGACTCCAATATTTATATCATACTTATTGTAACGATTTACTTACGTATAAAAGAAGAAGATAAAATTGTAATACAACTAAAAGTTCATACGGTTAATCAAGAGAAATTATACAGCATCACAAAACATCAATTGTTTGAAGATTATAAGTAAAAAATTGATCAAAATAAAAAGCTTTTCTTATGAAAAAGAAAAGAGTTGCCCATGAGTAGATATTATAAACTCTAACAAAGGGCATAACTTGATAATTATACTGCAACAAACTAATAGAAACAGCCTTCTTGATAATTCAGGACAACATGTGCTAGCAAATTATGAACACACCCTTGACAAACTCCCCTTTCTTCAAAGATGAATGCCTAAAAAGAAAAAATAGAATAACAAACCATTATTCTGCTTTGTATTAAAGCTCAGTTCACATTAAACCATTGCACTTATAGCGTATAACCTGAAATCTTAACAGCTTTGAAAAAGATATAAAAAAGATGTCTGATTTTTCACTCTATTTCTAAGTAACATTTAGACACTCCTACTGCTCTTCAAGTCCGCACATATAATACGCTTTTTCCCTCATGCTTTAAGACAAAGAAACAAATCCTATTATAACTCACTGCAACTTGCCGAAAATTGGGTGTCTTTCCCTATAACGCCAAGATCTTTAATTAAAAGCGGTTTTCCTATTTCTCCATTATAGGCTTTAACGTGAATGGTCTTGCCTTTCACATCTATGAGGTAATAATCTCCATTAAAAAGCGCACCAGCTGTATATATAGGGATATTTCCAAAAACCTTATCATTTTTCGCACGGCAATAAGACTGATAATGCGTGTGCCCCACGAAGATTGCTTTAACATTATGAGAGGTAATAATTGACTTAAAGACCGACAAATCTTTAGCATTCTTTTTACGAATAAAAAAGGATTCACCATCAATGGAAGCAGCACGCGCATCATGAAAATTAATGATTGTCACTTTACCTCTTGCATCAGCAGCAGCTAAATCGTTCCTAAGCCAATCTAAAGATTTATTGATTTGCACTTCTGTAGACTGCCCCTTCAAACCAACCGTATAGCTTGGATAATTGTGAAGCTGCACATAGTGAACATCTCCATAATCCCAAGAATAACTCAAACTCCCCCTTATCGAGCGAATATTTCCACCCGAAATGGGAACCAAGCTTTCAGTAACATCTGCATTGAAATGCGATAATTGACTACGGTATTTTTTGATTTCCGATACCATTCTTGAAACTGCACTTATAGAACAAGCATCTTTGTAAAAACTGAATTCTTGAGGATTTGTACAATTACCAACATTATTGGCATAATCGTGATTCCCTAGCCCCTCATAGACAGGTGCTCCAAGAGTTTTATAAACATTTTCATAATCATCATAGTTTTTTTGTTGTCCAAACTCCGTCAGATCACCATTGACAATATGGAATGCAGCCTTGTGCGCTTTTATCACACCAGCAACCTGCTCATTTATCTTTAACCATGGCTCTCTGTTTGATATTCCATTGGCATCACCAGAGTTTAAACGCCACGGTTGCGGATCAGCCATAATGATAGCAGTATAATTTTTTGTAAGAGACTTTTCTTTCATCGACCAATCCATGAATGCATCATGATAAAGCCTCTTGTCTCTTTTTATTTTTTCAGCATCAAGATTAAAACAACCAGAGAGAGTAAAAGCAATCACGGTGATTACCAATTCAACTTTATATCTCATAAACCTATCGCCATAAAAACGTTACATATTATATTAAAAAATTCCTCAGAAGCAATTTTTTAGATTTTATTGTCAAAAATATGTCAAAAATTCGAAATAACGAAAGCAATAATCCTTCAATGAAGGTGCACTTTGATGATATAAAAGCACTGTTGATTTCAAGCCTTCAACTTGAAGCATCTTCATTGATTAAGATTTATAAGCTTGGGCTCTGGCTCTTTCAAATGTCATCGATACATCAACAGCTTATAAAAACTTAGTCGTATAGTATTAAAATATCCCCAACAGGAGAAAGAATGTATTCTTATATTAGAGCACCCAACTCCTTTGGATATCAAGATCAAATATATTAGAATATTATGATAAATAAGGTATAACTAATCAAAAGTGCTAGCAATAGTGTTTGATTATTACCGTCATCACTTACTTTGACAAGTTATAAAAATGCAGAAGTATTACAGAAAATACTATTATTACTTTATAAAAAAATAATATAACTTATGTAAGTATTATAATAATATTTATAATTTCTATAATATAGATTTACAATAAATTTAATTATATAATACAAATAATTACAAACACATTGTGTGTTAAATATAAATTAATACAAATTTAATATCATTTGTTTTTTAATTTTGACAAAAAACCAAAAATATCTTACCAAATAAAGACAATTATCGAAATTAATAACAACTATCCATTTTCACTTCTTCTTATGAAGTTTGCGGGGAAATGAATATTTGGGGGCTCTCATAAGGAGAATACTGGTGTATAAAACATCCCTTTTATCATGCACGGCTGCGGCTGCTATCATCCTATTCAACATCCAGTTCACTGCACATGCTGAAACTCTTGACGTTGCCAACGAAGAAAAAGATATATCCGGAAAAACGTACGAGACTATTTATGTAAAAGACAAAGGAAAAATCACCGGCAGTACTGTAACTGTAACTGGAAATAAAAACACAAATACAGACACAGGTAGCGATAAATATGTTGTAACAGTTGAAGGTGCTAACAGTGCGCTTGAATTAAATGGCTTAAATATTCAAGGCACTGATTCTGATGTTCGTTTTGGTATTTCTGTAAAAGACGGCGCTAACATCAACCTGACTGGGGGGAACATTACAGCTTCTCAAACTGGTGTTTATATTGATGATAGTAAGAATAGTAGAAATATACTACAAAATGTAGTGATATCAGATAATAAAAATGAAGCATCATCACTCCTTGGAATAGAAATAAACAACGAAAGCTTTATCACTTTAGAAAATGTAACAGTTAAGCAAGCAGAAACTGGTATACTTGCGGATGTCGTTTCTCAAGTTATAGTATCCGGAGGATCATTCGAAGGTAAAATGGATGGCGTATATGCTATGGGCGGCACCACCATTACTGTAGATGGCGGTACTAACATTACCTCATCTAATGGTAACGGACTCCATGCCGATGATGAAAATACCACCATAAAAATGACTGGGGGAAGCGTAACTGGAAAAGACGCAGCATTGTATACAAACGATGGTGGTCATATTAAAGTCACGGGTGGTACTCTAACAGCTAAGGAAGATACCACAAGTGCACCTACTACAGAAGGGGATAACCCTGCATATAATAAGGGTACTAAAATTGAGAGTGGATTCGGCGCATTGTCTCAAGGTGAAAACAGTGTGATTGAATTATCTGATACAAAGATCAATGATGCGACAATCGGGTTAAAAACACAAGAAAGTGGCGCAATCGCAATGACTGGGGGAAGCATTACAGCGTCCAAAGTTGGTGCATTCTTTTTAGATAGCAAGAGCAAAGAAAACGAACTGAAAGATGTAGTGACATCAAGTGGGAAAGATGATGCGCCACTAATCAATGGAATCAAGGCAACTAACAGTAATGTCACTTTAAATAATGTAACAGTGACGCAAGCACAAACTGCCATAGATGCATATGATTCCACAGTAAAAGTCTTAGGAGGATCATTTGATGCAGAAAAAGCAGCAATATTTGCTCAAAACGGCGGCAACATCACTTTAACTGGCGGTGCAAAAATTACATCATATAACGATGCTGGACTCTATGCGGAAGGTTCAAAGTCCATCATCGAAATGACAGGAGGGAGCATTACAGCGAAAGAGGAAGCAGTAACGACAACATACGGTGGCCATATTACTGTTACAGATGTCACCCTAAAAACAAATGGTGATGGACTTGGTGTAGCTTCTGATGACCTTGGTAGCATGATTGAATTACTTGGAAAGACAACGATTAGTGATAGTGCAATCGGGCTTCAAGCACAAAACGGTGGTGTAATCAAGATGACTGGGGGAACCATTACAGCTTCTGCAGCTGGTGCTGGCTTCTTAAACAGTAACAGCCGTGAAAACAAACTAGAAAATGTGACAATATCGAGTGGTAAAGACGATGCGCCACTGAACTTTGGAATAAAAGCAGATAAAGGTACCGTCACTTTAAAAGATGTAACAGTGACTCAAGCAGCCGCTGGTATATTTGCAGATCATGATTCGACAATAACAATCTCGGGAGGATCATTTCATGCACAAAATGCAACAATATCTGCTCAAAACGGCAGCGCCATCACTTTAACAAACGGTGCAAAAATTACATCATCTGATGATGTTGGATTATATGCTAAAGATTCAAACTCCTCCATCACAATGATAGAAGGAAACGTCACGGGAAAAGCGAGTGCTTTGGTTGCTGAAGATGGTGGTCATATTACTGTTACAGATGTTACCCTAAAAACAAATGATAGCGATAAGTCATTTGGTGTATTTTCTAATGGCGCAAATAGTGTAATTGAATTGCTTGGAAAGACCACAATTAGTGGTAGTGCAATCGGGCTTGCATTCCAAAATGATGGCGCAATCAAGATGATTGGAGGAACCATTACAGCTTCTGCAGCTGGTGCTGGATTCTTAAACAGTAACAGTCATGAAAACAAACTAGAAAATGTGACAATATCGAGTGATAAAGACGATACGCCACTGAACTTTGGGATAAAAGCAGATAAAAGTACCGTTACTTTAAAAGATGTAACAGTGACTCAAGCAGCCGCCGGTATATTTGCAGAGAATGATTCGACAATAACAATCTCGGGAGGATCATTTCATGCACAAAATACAACAATATCTGCTAAAAGCGGCAGCACTATCACTTTAACCAATGATGCAAACATTACATCATCTGATAATGTTGGACTCTATGCAGAAGGTTCAAAATCCACCATCACAATGACGGGAGGAACTGTCACGGGGAAAGGTAATGCATTGGTTGCTGAAAATGGTGGACATATTACTGTTGCAGATGTGGCTCTAACTGTCACAGATGTGGCTCCAAGTGACGACTATATATCGTCTGGTGTATTTTCTGTTGGTGAAGGCAGTGTAATTGAATTACTTGGAAATACAACTATTAGTAATAGTGCACTCGGGCTTCAAGCACTAAACGATGGTGCAATCAAGATGACTGGAGGAGCCATTAAAACTTCTCTAGTTGGTGCTGGCTTCTTAAACAGTAACAACAGCAAAAACAAGCTAGAAGGTGTAAAGATATCGAATAGTAAAGACGATGCGTTACTGAACTTTGGAATAAAAGCAGATAAAAGTACCGTCACTTTAAAAGATGTAACCGTCATGCAAGCAACCAATGCCTTAGTTGCAGATGATCACTCAACAATAACAGCCTCAGGAGGATCATTTCATGCACAAAATACAACAATATCTGCTCAAAACGGCAGCGCCATCACTTTAACCAACAATGCAAACATTACATCATCTGATAACATTGGACTCTATGCAAATAGTTCAAACTCCACCATCAGCATGACGGGAGGAACCGTCACGGGGAAAGGTAATGCATTGGTTGCTGAAAATGGTGGACATATTACGGTCACAAATGTGTCTCTAAATGTTACAGATGTATCTCTAGGTGACGAAGATATATCGTCTGGTGTATTTTCTAATGGCGAAGGCAGTGTAGTTGAATTGCTTGAAGGAACAACGATTAGTAATAGTGAAATTGGACTTACAACAAACGATGGTGGCGCAATAAACATGACTGGAGGGACCATTAAAACTTCTCTAGTTGGTGCCGGCTTTTTAAACAGTAACAGCGGTGAAAACAAGCTGGAAGGTGTGAAGATATCGAATAATAAAGACGATGCGTTACTGAACTTTGGAATAAAAGCAGATAGAAGTACCGTCACTTTAAAAGATGTAACAGTGACTCAAGCAGCCGCCAGTATAGTTGCAAATAACCACTCAACAATAACGGTCTCAGGAGGATCATTTAGTGGACGTGATGTAGGAGGAAGCGCCGAAACCAGCAGTACGATTATCTTAAAAAACAATGCTAACATTATATCATCTAATGGCGAAGGACTCCTTGCAGACGGTTCAGGATCTAAGATCATAATGACGGGAGGATCCGTAGCCGCGAACAAAACAGCGTTATTCGCAATCAACGGAGGGCATATTGATGCCACAGATGTTGCTCTAACAACAGAGGGAAAAGGAAGCGGTGCATTTGTAAGTGGCAATGACAGCACAATTCAATTGCATGGTGATACAATAATTAACAATACTTTGGACGGCCTTGGAGCAGTTAACGGTGGTAAAATCATTAGCGAAAACTTATCGATAATCGGTGGTGAAGCACTTGAAGGCTCCGACAACGAACGCACTGGTATATGGACATCGGACTCTGGTAGTGAAGTTAGGTTAATGGGCAAAACAACCATTCAAAATGTCGATGAAGGTTTTTATGCAGACGGTGGAAGTCAAATCATTAGCGGAGATTTAATTATAACCGGTAGTGAAAGTAAAACAATGACCGTTGGTGTAAACGTTGCAGAAACTGATAGTTTAATTAAGTTAAATGGTAAAACAATCATTCAAAACTTTGATTTTGGTCTCACCGCAGCAAATAATAGCACAATTAAGATGACGAATGGTTATATTGGAGCAGCAGAGAATACAATAAAAAATAAAATAGAAGCAAAAAAAGTTGCACTATGGGCGGCATTTAATGGACATATTGATGTCGTGAATACTTCTATGATAGCAGGAGTTGCTGGTTTGCAATTTATAGCTCTCTCTAATCCTGATCTAGATTATCCAGATGATCCACAAAAACGTAAAAGCAGTGAAATCAATTTAACCAATGCAGATATTCACGTTGAAAATAGCACAGGAATTTTTGTTGGAGCTTTTACTAACACAAACATGGAAGATATTCCAACTTTATCAATCGGTACAGCAAATCTCAAAAATTCAGAAATCCATGCTGATGTATTGTTAGGAGATGGTCTTTTCGAAGATCCAAAATCTTGGAAAAATGACAATTATTGGAACAATAAAGAGGTTAAAGCGATCTCCAATGGCACCTTCACCTTAAGCGCGGATCAGTCTACTCTAGAGGGCAGAGCGAATATTGCTAAAAATAGAACTGTACGTTTTGATCTAAAAAACAAGACAACATGGACACTAAAGACCAGTACAAAAGAAAAAGATGCTGATGGCAAACTGCTTGATATTGCTCAAAGATCTCGTTCCGATATTTCTACGCTTAATCTCGATAACAGCTCTATTGTTTTTGATGGACTGGTAGAAGATCATTATCACACATTGCATATAGGATCTGGTAAACCAGATACGCAAGAAGTCTACAACGCCTCTGGTAATGCAAAGATTTACTTCAACATTGCTTGGAGTGATGGCGTAGCAAGTGCCGATCAAAAAACCGATAGACTTCTGATCCACGGTGATGTCTCAGGCTCCACAACAGTTTATATCAAAAGCGATTCAGGAGATGAAAGTAGTGTAGTCAATGCTGCTGATCCTTCCAATATAGGTGGTCTCTCGCTCATTCAAGTTTCTGGAAAAGCACAAGAAGACTCTTTCAAACTCGTAAATGGCTATACCACAAGAAATCGTTTGCCTTATAAATATACGCTAACGGCCTATGGACCAGAGTCAAGCCACGGTACAGCCGATGTTGCACAAAGCCTCTTTGATGAAAAGAATGAAAATTTCTGGGATTTCCGCTTACATAAAGAAATTCTTGAAACGGATTCTGGTTCTGGTCCAAGTGTGATCGTCCCTGTAGCACAAACGGCCAGTTACTTAGTCATGCCAAATGCTCTCTTCTATAGTGGATTAACCGATATGGCTAAACAAAACGCGCTTTTAGCCAATATCAGAAC
>NZ_JBHIRW010000042.1:0-7773 GCF_042197445.1 Bartonella sp. AA1HLJMS
CGGTGTGCCTTGGCTTTCTAGGAGCCGGTTTTGTAAAAGTGCATCACACCCAAAGCACACTGTTTATCATTGGCATCGCCACAATGATCACAGGCATCTTAGGTTTTATCTTGAACAGTGCCGTACAAAAAAAACAGAGAGAATTTGATAATGGTTAGTGGACGAGGCGTTTTTCTCAAGCAAACCATACACCACAAAAGGACATGACAATCACCACCCAATCAAATTTCAATAAAATCCCTATCAAATCGTTGTATCCCATGCAACCCCATACCAACCCAATAGGACTTTGATAAACCACTCTTTAATGTAGAGCAACTAACAACCCTCCCCAAAGCTTGATATTTTAAAGTAAAAAAAAACGATAACATCATGCAACAAGACCCTATAGGCTTAAACTTTTACAATGGAACAGGCGGCTATGTGTGGCAACTGGCAGACTATATGCGACATGATTGTCATGAGAGCTCCCACACACTTGAATTGCAAAAACCAACGCCGCCCATAGCCATCAATTCTTTCGCTGTCTACCCAAGTGAACTCAATCCTTTATCACGCGTTCAATGGGCAAAAGATGTACAAATAATAAAAAACAAACCAGCACTCATTGGCAAACGGCAAATACAACCCATCACCATTGTTTCTACAAAAGGAGCGGCATTTGGCGGATTCGACTTTCCCACATTTGAAGCACTTCGTGAAGGCTGCCTTGTCCAATCACTGAGGGAAATACAATTCAATGGTACTCTTCTTGCCTCTGGAAGTCTTTTGATATCACTTTTACGACACGGTCTCATCGAAACAGATCAAAAAGCATTTTCAGAAAATGATGCAACCGCTCTTTTACGAGAGCCAACATGTATTATCATAGATTCTTCTCTTGGCAGTCTTGCCATTAATCAACTCAATGGGCGTACAATCCGGCTTCATGAAAAAACAAAACATCTCTTGAAGCAAGCCACCACACCAATACGTATTCAATATCCGCTAGAGGATTCAATAAAGTTTTTTATAAAAGCAGGAATGCTACGATTGGTAAAATTATAAGGATAAAAAGATGCAGCTGATAAGACCTGGCATGGGAACAGAAAATAGTGCACAGCTCATTTATGCGCTTATTCAAATGGCAAGACCGCGCACAGTCATTGAAATCGGTGCTGGTGATAGTACGCGCTTGATTGCTAAAGCACTGCAAAAAGCAAAACAAGCATGGCAACAAGATAAAAAACTTTTAGAATCTTCCACCTGGGAAGAGCGCACAGCTTTGCTTGATCCTTCAGGAATCCTTGAGAATTACGAACCTCGGCTTATCACCATTGATGATTTTACAGTCGAAGGTCAATCAGCCGAAGAAGCATGGCAAGAACTGCTTCAAGGCGGTATTGAAAAAGATACTGTAACATTTATCCATGAGAATTTTTTCTCTCTTGATGATGAAACGCTCAAATCTTGGGGACCAATAGATTTTGCTTGGCTTGATGCTGGTACTCCCGCAGATGATGTGCGATTTGTTATAACCCTTTGGGAACACATCACCGCGGGTGGTTATCTTTGTCTACATGAACCAACCATAACAACAACAATTGCTCTCAATGGCGAACAGCGGGTTCGACGCGTCAGAACTCCTTTGTGGGAAGAAATTCTCTACCGGCTTGATGGCTCCTATGAAGCTTTAACACTCCCCGAAAACCACAAATATCGCCAAAGTGGTCTGGGGATTATTCGCAAACGCACCCCAGCCGAACAAATTGTACGCGCACAATCGCTCCAAGCAGAACTCATAGAAATCAATGAAATTCCCATTCGCAATGATCTTTTGCCCATGGGGAAAGAAACCCTTCACAAACGCAGCACACGCAATTCACTGATCTCTGCCATGACCTCACCGACACTGCGTACTGTTTATGCCGCCATTATCCTTGGTGCAAAAAATCTTACTGATATCCTCAAACATGTCGATTCAGATGCCAAAAACATTCACAAATCCATCAATCGCCTTTTGAATCTTGGACTTATTCACAACACAACAGCAGGATTTCAAGCCGAAGAGACAGTGTGGAAAATGCTAGAAAATAAACATGAGCGGAATAGGGAAAATTTAAGCGACCGCCATTTAGAAACAGAAGAGATGCTATCAAAAATTGGTGAAGCCTTTCAGAAGGACAAAATCTATAGCGAAACGGAAGTTTCCAAGATATGCAACCTCTTTACGATAGACTTTGCCCGATTACGACGCACTCTTGTTGAGAGAGGTTTTTTACAACGCCATGGAGGCAAATATCAACGCATGCGCTAAAAGAGATTTGAAAAATGATTAGCGAACTCTATCGTTTTTCTTCTCTATTTCAAGAGAATGAATAACCTTCCACTAAAAAAATATAATTTCATTAAAAGGTTACAAAATCATTCATCCCATTCATATGTTGACAATCTATGGAGATGAGATTAGCGTGCTCTCTTCGCAAGAGATGCAATGGGGAAGAACAAGAATGCGGGATGCCAATTGGTTATCAAATAGGATTAGAAATAGTCAAAATCATCAGGAGAAGATATGGAATCAAGGTCTCAATGACCTTACGATTGTTGCACGAACATCAGGGCGCGGTATTGTTGCTAAATCAGGAAAGACTTATATTGATTTTATGTCATGTTCGTATCTAGGGCTAGAACGTCATCCAGCGTTAAGTGATGCTGTAAAGTCTTCCGTAGAGAGATTTGGTGTGCAATATGCAGCTGCGCGAACGCGTGCGAAATGTATATTATTTGATGAGCTTGAGTTAAAGCTAAACACCATTTTTCTTGATTCCCACTCTGTCATATTTAATTCCGTAGGTGCAACCCATCTTGCAGTTATGCCCATATTAGGTTCAGGAGAACTTCCAGGATATCCTATAACAGCAAATGGTGTTGTATGGATTATCGATAAAGAAACGCACGCATCAGTGCAAATTTTACGTGGTATACTTGAACAATTTGGAAATTATATAAGAATCCCATTTAAAGATATTGCAACACTAGAGAAAAAACTACAGGAAAGTGAATTACAAAATAGAACGCCTGTTTTGATATCTGACTCTCTCGGTTCTATGGGAGGAGCAAATGACGTTAAAAAATTAACCAAATTAGCAAAACTCTACGGTGGATATTATTATGCGGATGATGCACATGGCACCTCAATCATAGGAAAAAACGGCTGTGGTTATACACTTCATTTATTAGAAAAATACGAAGAGAATCTTATTTTAATTTCTTCTTTGTCAAAAGCATTTGGCTCTCATGGTGGTTCAGCATCATTTAGCAACAAAGAAGCTGCATCGTTTATTAAGAAATATGCGCTTAATTATATTTTTAGTGGCCCACCTTCTCTCCCAGGAATAGCAGCTTGCCTTGCTTCTGCAGATATTCATCTTTCACAAGAAATTAACCAACTTCAACGTGAACTGCATAAAAATATTTCTTATTTTGATCAAAGAGTCTCCAACATTGAGGTACAGGAACCGCTAAGTCCCATTAGATCTATCTTTATGGGTGCTGAAGACAAAGCGATAAGTGCCTCATATAATTTAAGAAAGCGCGGTTTTTTGGTTACAGCGGCAATGTATCCAACAGTGGCTAAAAAGAAAAGCATTATTCGCGTAGCGATATCAGCAGCACACACTAAACATGACCTCGAAACATTTGCAGCAAATATGAATGAATTGACAGAGCTTTCCTCTGCTTACTGAGATCATAACAGCTTATAAAAATGCGTCCGCAATATTACAATTAAAGCCTATGGCTTTGAAACCAACACATAGAAAAGATTTCTTCTAAATCATGCAAACGCAACTAAAACCACAAGACCGTTTTAATCAGCTCATGGCTAAAATAATAAAGAAACGCACTCAACACCAATATCAATCGTTAGCGGCTTTATACATTCTCAAAGTCGATGAAATAATTAAAATATTTTCTCTCCATCAAATATCGTCATGAAAAGGATTTAGCAATGGAACTTTATTGGATTGTTGCGCAAGAAGAATATGCCAACGCACAAGATATAGAATATTCCTATTCAGAATATACAGAAGAATTTAATAAAAGAGGCATCAAATTCCAGTTTTTAAAATTAGAAGACTGCCTTATCAAAGCAAATCATGCAGATGAATTTATTTTTTTATATCAAGGTATTCCACTGAATCCAGATCATTCTGCATATATTTTATCCAAAGCAGATCTAAACCCACAAGCAAGAGCCATCAGTCTCACATTAAGAAATTATTTTAGGATAAGTGGTACACACCTTCTTAACGAATGCATTTATGGCATAGAAAATCTTGAGTGGGATAAGATTGCACAAATGGCATTAGCACGTAAGCTAGGAGCTCCAGTGCTTCCATTCACGATGTGTGGCTATCATAAACAAACAGTACCTACAATCACATCTTTTGTTTCATCAGAATATAAATCTTTCATTTTCAAACCCGTTAGCTCAGGAATGGGATTTGGTGTCATTAAATCAGATGGATTACAACATGCAATGAGTATAGGAAATCTGATTTCAACTTCTTCTTCTGAATATTTTTTAATGCCTTTTGTAAAGGATGCACAGGATGTAAGATTTTTCTTCATATCAGGAAAACTCTGTTTTGTGAAATTTCGCACACCTCAAGGAGACGGTTATATTGGAAATGTTGCACGCGGCGGCAAAAATACGATTCTTACTGAAGCAGCTTTTATAACCGCATATGGCAAGAAAAAATTCTATCCTGAAATGCTCGGTATTTCTAAAAACATCGTAGAAAAAACAAAAAACAATATTCTTGCAGTGGACTGGCTGGTGAATCAAGAAGGATACTATTTCAACGAAATGTGCACAGCAGAAACAGGGCTGACAAAACTTCCTCAAGAGATACAACAAAATGTATTTGATCATTTAACGACACTTCTATGGAAATTCCATGGGCAAAAATAAAATAACTTTTTTCATCTATAGCACAGTTTTTCTTTCTGAATTTTCCTTTTTCTTTGTACTCCCTCTGCTTGGAAACTCTTCTCTCATAACTGCTGCCAATGTCGCTTTTTATCTCGCTGGATCAGTAATCCTTGAAAGCATTCTCATGGTAACCACAACGGGTTTATTAGAAAGATTTTCGCGTAAACTCTTAATGGCTACCGCCTTTATTTTAAGGAGTAGCGCTTTTGTGTGCATTATCCTATCGCTCACACCTTCTGCATGGTTGATCTTTTTTACCTTAATGGCTTTTTCGAAAGCAATTTCAAAGCCATTTTTGAGAGAAATTTTATCAGAACATCTGAATAAAAATGCTCTTAAGCGCGCATTAACTCTCTATTCTTTTTTTCAAAATGCTGCTGTCGTTATCGCCCCTCTTGTTGCAACAAGTGCCATAAAATACAACGCATCGACCTTCTTAATGGTTTTTTTTGCACTCATTGGTTTGTATCTTTGTGTTCTATCCATTCAAATTGTTTATCATTACCCAAATAAAACATTATCTCTTGAAAAGAATAAAAAAACAAAAAAAGCTCTTCTTTCTTCTTTAAAAACAATAATACATAATCGTTCTATTGCTTATTTGCTGGTCACGGCTTTGCTGTGTGCATTCCTCATGGGAATTTTCATCACCACCACAACACTTCTCAGTAAATTTGACAGCAATCTCGCCCCTTATAGTGGAATTTTCTTTTCAATTGTTGGCATCAGTATTTGTATCTGGCAAGGAATAATTAATAAACATCTCAGCCTTTCCGATAAATCAACTTTTTATCTGCTCTGCTTTATGGGAAGTTTCTCCTCATTTTTCCTCATAGGTGGGGTCTTTACCGCTGTGACTGCGTTAATTGCCTACAGTGTCTATGAATCTATCATGATTCCAGAAATATACTATCAAGCAGGGAAAACAACCCCATCCCTCTCTGCCAGTGTTCTTTTCAGTTATATTCTTGTTATTTCAAATATTGGCCAAGCCGCCGGCTCATGGACAAGTGGATGGATTATCAGCCATTTCAACAATCATATCGCTTTCACCTTTTGCATGATTGTTGGTGCCTCCGCCTTTGCTTCTTGCCTTTGCCTCATGCAAACGAAAAAATAAGCAGCTTCCATGTCACATATAGTTTTTGCAACCAGTGGCACAACAAGAGCACTCAAAACACTTCGCCATAAATCACTCAATTATGATTTTGTAACACACTCTGCGGCAAAAAAGCTCAAAACGGTCTTTAAAGATTGCTCTGTAAACGCCGTTGCAAATTGTCTCATAGCTTAAAGGATTATGGGATAGACAAGCGTAAGGTAGCTACATTCTGCACGAATAATATTCTATTGATATCCATGTGCAACACAGCCAAATCATTTTTCTTATAATTCGCTCATTTCTGCCATGACCTCACCGACACTACGCGCTGTCTATACTGTTATTATACTTGGTGCTAAAATTCTTTCTGATATCCTCAAACTTGTCAATTCAGAGACCAAAAACATTCACAAATCTATTAATCGCCTTTTAAACCTTGGTCTTATTCAAAACACAACAGAGGGATTTCAAGCAATCGATAAATTATGGCAAGCGCTAGAAGATAAAAATGTACGAAATATGGAAATTTTTAGCGATCACCATTTAGAAACAGAAGATATACTTACAAAAATTGCAGAAGCATTTCAAATAGGAAAAACTATCGCGAAACGGAAACATCAAAAATATGTAGCCTTTTTACTTTAGATTTTGCGAGATTAAGACGAACCTTGGTGGAAAATGGATTTTTAAGACGATATGCAAGCAAATATCAGCGCATACGTTGAAAGAAAAAATTCAAGCATTTGAGTTTTTCTTGTGCAGCGTTTTGTTTTTTGTTTTCTGTAAAGAGAGTTTAGGCCAGCTATGCGCCCCCCTTAGTATTTAGTGGTATAGATAGTTTGGAGTTCAAGGAATTGTTTGCAGTTTTTTGTTACAAAAAGTTGGCAGATTGTTTTGAGGATGACGATATACAGGCTACACATAGGACAAAGGGAGAGATGACATAAGAACCAAGAGAATCTGAGTTTAGATCTAATTCCTACAAAGCCTTTATGCGCGTAAATTACATACCTATACGTTCTTTCCCTACCCTACTTAATTTTATAATAAGACAGCTCCTTATAAAAAACAGCACTATTCTTACATACCATAACCATTTTCTCTTTACAGGCTTTCTGCTATCAACATAATGCTTTACCCTCTTAAAACACTATTTGCAAAAAGTTGGCATCATCACAATGATCATAGGCATAGGCTCGCTACCCCAAAAAGCTTTCTAGGTAAAAATCCCCCTTAGTATTTAGTGATATAGATAGTTTGGATGTCAATGAATTGTTTGCAGTTTTTTTGTTACAAAAAGTTGGCAGATTGTTTTGAGGATTTGGCTATACAGACTACACATAGGACAAAGGGAAGGATGATATAAAATCCAAGAGAATCTGAGTTTAGATTTAGTTCTTGAGCGCCCTTTAAGTGCGTGGCATTACGTACCTTAATGGCTTTTACCCCCCTTGCTTTCCGAAGGTGCATGATGATTAGTAGCATGCCCCTAGTTCTTATTTGGGTTTTGTACGTGGGAAGAGTTGCAAGTGAATAGCATTTTACTCCATGCGTTTACGCGTTACACTTGTTTTTTCTGCTTTTATTTTCAGAGATTGATGATATTTTTGTTTTCCAGTACTAAGAAGAGTTTTTAGATTTATTGTTTTAGAGAGAAGAAAGCATTCTCTACCTGCCTCTGCCTACTACTGCTTCA
>NZ_JBHIRW010000043.1:0-7772 GCF_042197445.1 Bartonella sp. AA1HLJMS
GCTGAAGCCACATCTGTATAGCTCTCCTCACTCTCAGTTCCATCAGATTTTACTGTTTTAATCGTGAACTTAGGTTTACTCCATTTACCATCCTCATACTTAGCTCCTCCACCCAAAGATTGTGCAACTTTATCACCTAACCCATGAAGCTGATTACCCGTTACAGCATCCGTTGAAATAGCAGAAATATCTCCATTTTGGAGAGATGTAATCTTGCTGTTTTCTTTCTTGTCTCCATGTATCGCTACAAACGCACCTTTAGACTTATCCCACAACAAAGCATCATTTTTAGCAGCCGTAATGTCCTTTTCAATCTCTTTGCTAATTTCATCCTTAATATTATTAAATTTATCTTTAACATTCTCGAATGAAACACCAACACCGGCAAAAGCAGATGCGACATCGTTATAACTCGAGTCAGCAACACTGCCATCAGATGCAAATTTTTTAACCGTAAATGTAGGAGCTGTCCAAGCGCCATTTTCATACTTAGCATTACCACCCAAAGATTGTGCAACTTTATCACCTAGAGCATACAGCTGGTTACCCGTTACTGCATCCGTGGAACCATCCTTAATGACGCCATCTAAAAGAGATGTAAGCTTGCTATTGCTTTTGCTATCTTTCTCTCCATGCGTCGCTACAAAGGCATGTGCAGTGTCGCTCCATAATAAAGCATCACCATTAACCGCTTGAGTAATATTACTTAGTTTATCCTCAAACTTTTTAACCTCATTAGACAGATGAGTGTTCACATTCTTGACACTCGTATCAAGACCCGCAAAGGCGCTACCAACATCATTGAAGCTCGTCTTTCCCACATCACCATCTGCAGAAACATTAGAGATCTCGTAAGTCGGAGCTGTCCATGTGCCATTCTCATACTTAGCTTTACCACCTAAAGATTTTGCAACCCCAGTGCCTAACGTATAAAGCTGGGAACCATTTACTGCCTCGGTTGAGTTTTTTGAAAGATCACCAGCAGCAACACCCAAAAGAGTCCGTGCTTCACCTTTATTATTCGTAAAATCTATTTGAGTGTGTGGTGTCTCAGCACCAATAGTTATCGCATTTCCATCTCTAGCACGAGATGAGCTTCTCATAAAAGGAACGTTGTCTGCACTCTCATGCCGATCATCACCTTGCGATGGATTTTTTTGTTTCTCCCCAATAGCAGGGTTTTCCTTTATCTCAGTAAGCTGACGATTCCAACTTGTGAAATTAATACTAGAAAATGCATCCGCTACGTTCTTAGAACCTTCCTTAAAACCTTCCATCCCCGCAAATGCAGTATCCAAAGCAACTTTAATCTCAAATTTAATGTTAGATCTTAAGTTTTTGAAGGTATCTTCACTCCCCATAGATGTAGTGTTAATGTCAATATCTCTATACAGTTTGCTGCCAACTCTATAGGATAGCGGAATACCTTTAAGCACATTTGTACCACCACTAAAATCGTTTGATATGTTATCAAAAATCTGAGTAGCAGCAGAAACAGGAGAAACATGTGATAAAAGGATAATCACCGAAGCCACTGAAAGCGCTTTCATAAAAAGCAATCGATAAAGCGAGCAAGAATTTTTAAAATCACTCACCACTAGCGTTTTTGGTGTGGTATATAATTTTTTCATAACAAATTCTCCAAGTAAAAAACATATATTCAGAACATTAAAAAGACACATTTCAGCGCTAAAGGTGATTTAGGGGTATGGTATTTCCTTGTTCTTTATAAAGTTTGGGGTTTGTCGCAGAGGTCGACAGCGGTGGTTAGAACTTCGGTAAGGTTGCGGTTAACGTTGATCAATGATCCGATTAATAAGGTTTTGATTTTTCTCGCTTTTAAGTAGGGTGTTTTCTTGCAACAAAGTTTATGAATTTGAGGATGGGGAGAAAGATGAAATCGACATAAAAGAGACATATTTGCGCGCTACTGTTAGATACGTGGTTTATATTTTTTGAAATAAAAGAACTTATTTTGTGTGCTTAAAAAGCAATAAAGTTTTTATTGTTAGAGGTTTGGTTTGTTTGGTGAGTAGTTTAGAGTGTTTTTATGAGGTTATTGCGCTTTTACCGTAAGGGTAAGCGGTGCACTTTCAGCGCTTAAGAACTTTTTCTTTGAAGAGCTTAAAATACAGTTATGGTAGTTGTGTGATTTTTTCATAATTCATCGCACCTCCCTTTGCGAGAAATTTATTCTGTTTTTACTAGAATGAGTCTTATTGGGGACTCATTTACTCTTTTATAGACTATTAAGAAGAATAGCAAGAAGAAAATGAGTTTTATTATTTTAACAGAATGAGTCTTTCTCGTTTATGTAATCGTGCAATATCTTTATGATTTTAAAATTCATAGCTTTATTACATACTTTATAGGCTAGAGATTCTGCTTCATAGCTTGTTTGAGTTGTTCCCTTTTGAACAAAATGAGTCTTACTCATAATTGCGGCTACTGTTTGTGTACAGAGCAAATAAACAAAATAATAAAATGTGATTTTTGATTTTTTAAACATATCCCCCCAATGGATATTTTCTATCAGTGAAATTATAGAACGTACACTTTTAAAATGCTGTGCAATTACGCACTCTAGTAATTTATATGCAGATATTACTCTGAATTTGTAAAATTTTGGTTAAATTGATTCACTTCTCACTAAAATCAGCCTCACTAAGATGAGTACTGTAGAGCATATTGTTATGAGAGTTATAATTATAACTTTTTATGTAAAATATTACTTCTCTATAATAAAAAATTTCGCCCTTGCCTAATGAGACAAGGGCGAAATTTTGGTTAAATTGTCGTTTTTTGTATTCTCTGGTGTTATTTTAATTTCAGAGTTATTCCACCACCTACGCCCCACTGACCTCCGGCACTGGTTGCTGATAGATTAGAACGAATCTTGCCATCTTCAGAGGTATAACCTGCACCAATAGCAAAGGCAGATTGGCCACGCCACAAACCGCCAGCAAATGAAACACTCAAAGAACCTGGATCATCGAAGTAACGTAAGTTAGACACTGCTAAACCAATCGCTGCAGCTTGCCTTGCCTCCTTGCGCACATTCTTAATATCATAACTTAATGCTTCAAACTTCATATCAGTATAGAATTTTGCCTCGTTTCTTGCACTACCGACCTCCTTATTCGTATACTCGTGCGCATCATCAAGAACACTCTTCATCTGCTGTTGAGTGAAATCATACACCTCATTACCATTTACTGCTCTCTTAGAACCTGCTTCAACTCTGCCATCTCCTACATTATCAATCACGACCGGTTGACTTCCATCAGCACCTACTAAAGAGATCTTATTGGTCTTATGACCCGCTTCATCTTTATCATACTTAACGACGTAGAGCATTTCTTGGTCGATTTTGTCTACTTTCTGATCAAAATCTTTTGCCTTCTCTTCAAGACTGCTAACCCTTTGGCTAACGCGCTCAAATTGGCTTTCACTGATGTCGTCTTGAGAAGTGTCGTCTACAACACCGTTTTCTACATTAGTAATCTTACTCGCTACTCCTTTACGACTAACGTCATACGCTCCCTTTTCTTCATTAGCTAATGGTAATCTAGCAGCAGATGAGCTTTTCGCAGATGCGCTTCTCATAAAAGGAAAGCCGTCTGAAATATTATCACCATTTTGAGATGGTATATTCATTGGCTTGACAATATTGCTGTCCTTTATCTTAGTAATCTGATGATTCAAAGTTGTGACAGCATTATTAACACCAGCAAAGGCATCCGCGACACTGCTATATTTTATCTCAGTCTCATTACCCTTCTCATCAAAGGCTTTAACTGTAAAAGTAGGAGCGCTCCATTCTCCATTTTGATACCCAGAACCACCACCAAAATAAGCAGCAATCTGGTTGCTTATCGAATAGAGCTGTGCACCATTGATTGCATCGCTTGAGTTAACAGAAATATCACCAGCAGAAATGTCAAAAAGACGCCGACTTTTACCATTAGCATCCATAAAACTTACTTGAGTTAATGGTGACTTAGCAGCAATAGTTACCGTAGTTGGAGCCTTCACATCACCTAGGGCGCGAGACGATCTTTTTACAGATGCGCTTCTCATAAAAGGAAAGTCGTCTGAAATATTATCACCATTTTGAGATGGCTTAGTTTTTTCACCAGAACCGGTTTTCTTTATCTCAACAATCTCATGATTCAAAGTTGTGAAAGCACTATTAACGCCAGCAAAGGCATCCGCAACGCTCGTATACGTATTTTCAGTCTCATTACCATCCTTATCAAAGGCTTTAACTGTAAAAGTAGGAGGTACCCATTTTCCTTTTTCATTAACCCCAGCACCACCGCCAAAATAACTCGCAAATGCCTGAGTCATACGATAAAGTTGACCACCATTTATTGCTTCGGTCGAGTCTTTATTAAAAGCACCGCCCCTAACACCAGAGAGAATTCGTGAGGCATTAATGCTGTTTGCAATATCTATTCTATCGCCACCTTTGCTTCCACCAATCGTAATAAGCCCAGCGCTATTTTGTTTAATAAAACTATCACCTGTCACACTTTCGATCTTTTTATTAAGATTTGTAAAAGAACTGCTTACGCCAGTAAGTGCATCGGCAACATTTTCATAGTTATTTTCAGTCCCACTACCATTCTGATCAAAGACTTTAACCGTAAAAGTAGGGGCACGCCAGTTTCCACCTTCATCATATCCAGCATTATCACTAAAATAGCTAGCAACTCGATTGCTCATGGAATAAAATTGAGAGCCATTTATCGCATCAGTCGATGTTGCTGTAATCGAACCAGCATTAACACCAGAAAGAGTCCGCACCGCGTTATCAATATTCGCAATACTTACCCTAGCTCCACTTACTTTGCCACCAATGGTAATAAGTCCTGATGCCGCATCTTGCTTAACAAGACTATCACCTGCTGCATTAATGACTATATTCTCAATCTTTTTATCAAGATTCGTGAAAGAACTACTTACGCCAGTAAAGGCATCCGCAACATTCTTATAGTCCTTTTCTGCTCCATTACCATTTTTATCAAAGACCTTAACTGTAAAGGTAGGTGCACTCCATTTTCCATCTTGATAGCCAGCACCACCACCAAAATAGCCTGAAACTACATTGCTCATGGAATAAAGCTGAGAACCATTTATCGCATCAGTTGAAGTTGCTGCAATCGAACCAGCGCCAACACCCGAAAGAGTCCGCACCGCATTATCAATATTTGCAATACTTACCTTAGTCCCACTTACTTTTCCACCAATGGTAATAAGTCCTGATGTAGCATCTTGCTTAACAAGACTTTCACCTGCCGCATTAATGACTATATTTTCGATCTTTTTATCAAGATTCGTGAAAGAACTATTTACGCCAGTAAATGCATCCGCGACATTATGATAGTCCTTTTCAGTTCCATTACCATCCTTATCAAAAACCTTAACCGTAAAAGTAGGCGAACGCAAGTTTCCATCTTGATAGTCAGCACCACCACCAAAGGACTTCATAGCCACAATGCCCAATTTATAAAGCTGGGAACCATTGACCGCTTGCTCCGATACTAGATTAACTGCACCATCACGAACACCAGTAATAACCCGCGCCTCACGATAAGCATTTGTAAAGTCTACTACAGCGCCATCTTTGTTTGCACCAATTGTAATAACCCCTGCAGAATTTTGGCGAACAAATTGATCCCCGATCGCACTAAGGAATAAATTTTCAACCTTTTTATTAAGATTTACAAAAGAATCACCCACGCCAGTAAATGCATCCGCAACATTTTTATAGTGCTTTACAGTTCCCTTACCACTTTCCCCAACGACGTTAACCGTAAAAGTAGGAACTATCCATTCTCCATAGCAATCATATCCAGCACCACCACCAAAAGATTTCGCAATCGCAGAGCCCAATTTATAAAGCTGGGAACCATTGACTGCTTGATTCGATGTTGGACTAAGCGCAGCATCAGCAACACCAGTAAGAACCCGCGCTGCACGAGAATTATTTGTAAAGTCTACTACAGTGCCGCCTTTGGTCGCACCAACTGTAATAGTCCCTGCAGAATTTTGCTGAACAAGATGATTGGACGAGATTATCTGAAACTGCTGATAAACACCTTGGAACTCTCTATTTACCTTTTCAAACGCAGAGCCAACATCTCTATAGACACCACCGCTAATTATATAGGTTGGCGCAATACTTTTACGTATATTTGCACCTCCGCCAAAATACTGTGCTACATTACCCCAAAGATCACAAGCAAAAACAGGAGAAGCATTTGATAAAAAGACAGCTACTGACACTAATGAAAGCGTTTTAATAAAAGGTAATCGATAAGACGAGCAAGAATTTTTTAAATTACTCACTGCTAGCGTGTGTGGTGTGGTATATATTTTTTTCATAATAAATCCTCTAAGTAAAAAAAGATATTTAAAACATCAAAAAGACATATTCCGGTGCTACTAAGCTCCAGAGATTGTTTTTTCTTGTTTTATAAAAGATTAGGGTTGTCATAATGCGGAAGAGGACTATCTAAGATATCAATGAGATAGAAGTCGACGTTGATCGATAGTCCAATTAATGTGGTTTTTATTTATCCCCCTTTAAGGAGGGGTGTTTTTCTTCAGCAGAGCCTTTAAATTTAAAGGTGAAGAAAGGTGAAAAAAGTGTAGAAAAAACATATTTGTGTACTATTATTAGGGGTTGTGTGTTTAAGAGGCAATAAAATGTTTATTGCGGAAGGGAGTTAAGCTGTTTGTTGAGTAATTTAGAGCGTTTTTTGTAGGGTTATTGCGCTTTTGGCGTGAAAATAAGCGAGATATTCCTGAGTTTTATATTTATATCTCTTAAAGCTCTTTGAGATCAGATGATTGTGATTTTGTAATTTTGCCATAACTTACCGCACCCCGCTTTGCGAAAAGATTTCTAGTTTCTTTTAATTAATTTTTCGTACTCTATACAGATTATTAAAAAATAGCAAGGAAGAAATGAGACTTTTTATTTCTTTAAGAATACTCCTCGTGGATATTTCTATTATAAAATTATAAACTGTGTAGTTTTCAAATATTGTGCGGTTACACGTACTCTGTTAATTTATATGAAAACATCCCTCTGCATTTGTAGTTTTTTTTGTTAAAATGTTTCACTGTAACTAAAATTAGTCCCACTAAGATTATTATTACAGAATATATTATTATAAAACTTTACAAGTATACTACTCTATGAATTTCTGTGTAAAATATCACTTCTTATAAAATTTTTACCCTTGTCTGATGAGACAAGAAGGCAAAACTCTCTTAAAAATAAATATCGATTACTCAAATAATTCCTTTTGGAGGTGATAAATGATTTTTTCATATAAAATTTCACAAAAAATATATTTTTACTCGAAATACGCCCTTATCTTCTATTGCTATTCATTTATGATGAAAATAACTTTCCTTCTCTTTAAATGGCACATGTAACGCATTTGATAAGAGAAGGAAAATTTATTTCGAATTTTCTATTGTTAATTCAGTGTTACCCTAAATCCAGCACCTACACCCCAATGTCCCCCAGCACTCGTTGCAGATACGTTAGAGCGAAATCTTCCATTTTCAGACATATAACCAGCACCAATAGCAAGTGCAGATTGACTGCGCCATACACCCGTACCAAGTGAAAAACTTAATTTTCCCGGTGTATCGTCATAGCTTAAATTAGATACTGCTAGACCAATAGCAGCAGCTTGTCTTGCTTCTTTCCGAACATCCTGAATAGCATAATTCAATGTCTCAAACTTCAT
>NZ_JBHIRW010000044.1:0-7383 GCF_042197445.1 Bartonella sp. AA1HLJMS
CATGAATCTGAATTTATCAAGGTTCATGACAATAGCATTATTCGAGGCAAAAAACGCCTCTACATGACAGCAACCCCTAAGATCTTTACCGACAAGCTGAAAAAGAAGGCTGACGCATCTGATGCTGTTCTGGCGTCCATGGATGATGAAGAGCTCTATGGAAAAAATCTTTACACGTATACTTTTTCAAAAGCTCTAAAAGATAAACTTTTAACACCCTATAAAGTTATCGTCTTGGCTGTTGATGAAGCAATTATTAACGCAACGATTCAGAAACGCCTTAAAGATAAAAATTCCGAACTTATTCTTGATGATACAACTAAAATCATTGGCTGCTACAAAGCACTTTCCCAAATAGAAAAGAAGGAAGAAGATGGCATAAAACCTATGCGTCGTTCTCTGGCTTTTTGTAAAAATATCAAGACGTCTCAATTAGTTAGCGAACTATTCAATGACGCCATTGATGAATATCATAAATTTGTTCCCGAAAGTAAGACTTCTCTTATCTTTGATGTTAAGCACATTGATAGATCTTTTAATGGCAAAAATCATAATAAATTACTTGATTGGCTTAAAGAAGAGACAGATGAGAATAACTGCCGTGTATTAACCAATGTCCGATGTCTCTCTGAAGGAGTCGATGTCCCTGCTCTTGATGCGGTTATGTTTTTACACCCGCGTAAAAGTCATGTGGATGTGATACAGGCTGTGGGGCGTGTGATGCGCCGCGCAGAAGGTAAAACAACAGGCTACATTATTTTACCCGTTGGTATTCCCTTTAATATTCCACCACAACAGGCTTTAGAAAACAATACAAAGTATGATGTCATCTGGCAAGTTCTCAATGCTTTGCGTGCTCATGATGACAACTTTAAAAACAAAATAAAAGCCTTAGAGCTGGACCAAGATGTTCGTCATGTGTTTGAGATTGTAGGGGTCACTTTTGACCCTGCTTTACAAGCAATGACCGCAGTTGTTGACGAACTCTCTTTCCACGCGAAATCGGAAAGTGCTGGGCTTCATATTGGTTCAGTAGCAAGTGAAAGCTCTTATAAATATGGAGGACAAAAAGAATTCGAGTTTTATGTTGATGAATTATCGCGTGCTATTAAGCCCATCATTGTCAAAAAATGTGGAGAGCCTAATCAGTGGGGAAATTGGGCTGGCAATGTAGCTGCAATTGCACAAAATCATATTATTCGTCTTAAAAGCATACTCGCTGATAAAAAGAGTGAAGCCTTTCACGCTTTTGATGCCTTTCATAAAGAATTAAAGAACGGTTTAAATGACAGTATCGAGCAAGAGGATGCACTTGAGATGTTGGCGCAACACCTTGTGACACGTCCTATTTTTGAATCCTTGTTTGATGGAAATGAGTTTGTGCAAAACAATGCCATTTCACAAGCCATGGAAAAGATCTTAAGAGAACTTGATAAGATGAATATCAAAGACGAAGCCAAAGATCTTGAAAAGTTTTATCAAAGTGTAAAGGATGATACAGAGGGTATTATTGAAACGCGAGCAAAACAGAATCTTATTATCAAACTTTACGAAGATTTTTTTACCAAGGCATTCAAAAAGACAACAGATAAACTTGGGATTGTTTATACGCCTATTGAAATAGTTGATTTTATCTTACATTCCGTCAATGATGTTTTAGAGCAAGAGTTTGGACAAAGCTTAAGTTCTCGAGGCGTCTCTATTCTTGACCCTTTCACTGGAACGGGGACCTTTATTACACGGCTTTTACAATCCAAGCTCATCAAACCAGAGGATATGAAATATAAATTCCGTCATGATATTCATGCCAATGAGATTGTTTTGCTAGCCTATTACATAGCAGCGATTAACATTGAATCGACCTATCATAGTCTTATGAAAGGAGAGTATATCCCTTTTGAAGGAATTTGTTTAACTGATACGTTTTTGATGCTTGAAGAAAAAGATTTTTTTACACGCTATATGTTTGAGAATTCAGAGCGGTGTAAAAAACAGCAGGAAGTAGATATCCAAGTTATTGTTGGCAATCCTCCTTATTCAACAGGTCAAAAAAGTGCTAATGACAATGCAAAGAATACCCCTTATCCCATATTAAATAACCGTATTCGTGAAACCTATGCTGCTCAATCTAAATCAATGAATACGCGAAATTTTTATGACAGTTATATTCGTGCTATGCGCTGGGCAAGTGACCGTATTGGTAATGCTGGGGTAATCGGCTTTGTTTCTGGCTCTGGTTACATAGAAAAATCGACAATGAATAGTTTACGAAAATCTTTAGCCAAAGAATTTACGAGTATTTATGTACTTAATTTACGAGAGGATCTTCGTAAAAATATGTTAAGCAATGGAGCTGCTCAAGAAGGTGAAAATGTTTTTGGTAGTGGTAGTATGACGGGCATTGCCGTGACGCTGTTTATAAAAAATCCCAATACTATTGGACCTTGTAAAATTTACTATCATGATATTGGTGATAATCAAACAAGAGAAAAAAAACTTAAAACAATTAAGGACTTTGGTAGTATTGATGGCATTACACGAAGTAAAAAAGATTGGCAAATAATCACACCAGATAAGCATGGTGATTGGATACGTCAACGTGATGACAGTTTTGAAACATTCTTAGCTTTAGGCGATAAGAGACCTCATGAGAAAAAACTCTTTGAGATTTATTCTTGTGGCATTACGACTAGTCGTGATGCTTGGGCATACAATTCAAGTCGTGCAATTTTAGCGAAAAATATGGGTAACATGATTGCCTTCTATAACAGTGAAGCAGAACGTTTTAATAATGCTTATGCGCACACTGACAGTAAATCACGTACAAAGGCTGTAGATAATTTTGTTAATTCAGATACAAGCAAGATAAGTTGGAGTTTGAATATAAAAAAACAATTAGCAAGAGGTCATATTTTAAAATTTGAAGAAGTCGGTTTTGTTCAAAGTTTATATCGTCCTTTTACACGACAGTGGCTTTATTATAATCGCATTTTTAATGAAGCAATTTATCAAATGCCTCGTATCTTTCCTGTAGAAAAAATGATCAAAAATACAGTGATACAAGTTTCTGCTATAGGGGCAAGAAGTGGATTTTCTGTTATTATGACTAAGGATCTACCTGATTTTCATGCAATAGATACAGGTCAATGCTTTCCACGCTATATTTACGAAGACACAACGGTCTCAAAAGATAAAAACAAAAAACAAACTCATTTATTTTTAATTTCTACAGAAGAAAGTAAAACAGCTGGTTTACAGAAGCGTGATGCCATTACTGATGAAGGTCTAGACTATTTTAAAGCCGCTTATCCTAATGAAACCATAACAAAAGATGATTTATTCTATTATGTTTACGGTTTACTTCATTCGGAAGATTATCGCTCTCGTTATGCTGATAATTTATGCAAAGAATTACCTCGCATTCCTTGTGTAAAGAGTGCTGATGATTTTTGGAAATTTGTAACAGCAGGGCGTGAACTGGGTCATTTGCACGTGAATTATGAAACTGTAGAACCTTATCCAGTGACCTTTAAAAAGGGTAATCCAAAACAGACAGAGATCTCTAATCCCGAAAAGTTTTATTATGTAACTGAAATGAAATTCGCAAAAATTAAGAATAGTAAGGAAAAGGATAAATCAACTGTTTTTTACAATAGCAATATCACAATAACAGATATCCCTCTTGAAGCTTATGAGTATATCGTCAATGGCAAGCCCGCTCTTGAATGGGTTATGGGGCGTCAATGTGTTAAGACTGATAAAAAGAGTGGCATTGTGAATGATGCCAATCGCTATGCTGTTGAAACCGTTGGCAACCCTGCCTACCCTCTAGAGTTATTTCAAAGGGTTATCACTGTAAGTTTAGAAACAATGAAAATTGTTAAGAACTTACCAAAATTAGAAATAAGAGAAACCGAATAACTTATAAAGCATGCTCACATAATGGGTATGATAACTCATAAGGGGATAAGGTCTTATACCTATAGGGTCTATACCCCTTTATACTCTATACCCTCTTTATACATTGCTTACATATAATCTTTAAAAGGATAATTTATCATGCGTTCTTCTAAAAAGAAGAAACTTGCACTTTTAGATACTCTTATTTGGATTGCCTTTAAGAGGTTATACCGTAATCTAAAATGATAGCTTTATTGTTTTCAAAAGCTTTATTTAAAGAGAGTTATATATATTCATTTTCTTATATTACTTATAGGTTTTGAAGGTTTCTCACACCCTCAAAATACCTTCAAAACTCCTTTAAATATATATCATAGATTGTATTTTTAAGATATTAACCTATTGAAATATAATAATTTTTATTTTTGATTGAAAAAAATATATAAAGGGGGGAGTAAAAGGAACCCTCAAAATACTCAAAATACTCAAAATTCATAACCATAATGGTCTTTATAGCATTTCTATAAGTTACAAACTATCTTTTGAAAGGCTTTAAAGGTTCACATGCTTTCATAAAGCACGTTGTAATCATTCTCTAAATCATAAGGTTATCTATTCAAAAGAACTGATTAAAATTCATAAAAGGGATTTTGATAACGTAATCAGTTTTTAATTTCATACGCTTTTCATAAGACACGTGTTAATCACTCACTAGAAATATAATTTTATCTTTTAAAAAGAACTAATCAAAATAACAAAAGCCTATTAAAAAGGATTTTGCTAATTTCTATAATTATCAATCCCTCTTTAGATAGTTTCATAAGTGTTTTCATAACAGTCTCTAAATTACAATTATCATATGTATCATTTTTATCATGAAAATGAAAAATAACACCATGGCTATAAAGCATATAACAGCTATAGAGAATGCGTAAAAATAACAGCCTTATTTGAATAAAGCAAAAATGCAAATGAATGCATTGGTTATAAAAGCGCGGCGCTTATTAAGATAGTTCAAATGATAAATGCGTTATAAACAAAATTCACAAAAATTTTTAAATTCATTTAGTAAAAAAATTGATAGGTTATAAAGATAAAAAAACGCATTATGAGAGCGTTTTTAAATATTATAAATGTATAGATTCAAAAAAGAACACAATCGTTTTATAAAGCCTATAATATAGCTTTAAACACACATAAATATAAAAGAATAAATTCATAAGCATATGATATTATTAATACACAACGCATTTAAAAAAATACAAAAAAATATCAAAAAAGTTTATAAATTAATTGACAATAAATACGTATTTTGTTATATAAATACTCAAGTGATGAAAACACTTAGCGTTAAGCGGATAAACCCCGATAAGGTTTCTCTCATTTCTTTAAAAGACTGACTTTCTTTTATGCTGTAGCTAGCATATAACGATTGTGTCGGGTGTGGTCACACCATACAATACTCTTTAATGAGAAAAGTGTGACGACGGACTTAACGCCGTGTTTTCAACACCCGGCGCCCTTATAGGGTGTTAATTGAAAACTTTATTACGTTAAGAAAGAATTTAAAATGAAAAATTCCCAAAATACAATTTCCTCTTCCATTTCAAATGAAATCGCATCTGTTAATCAACAAGAGCCTGCAAAAAAATACGAATTTATTGATGATTGTGAATATATCGATGGTCATTTCTTAACTCGAATTAGAGCCTTAAGAGATTTTGATGATGTCAAAAAAGGCGATTTAGGGGGGTATATTGAAAATGAAAACAACTTATCTCATGAGGGTAATTGCTGGGTGTATAATAAAGCTCGGGTCTTTCAAAATGCACGCGTCTTTGGAAATGCTAAAGTAAAAAGCTTTTTTGTTGATGTCTATGGTAATGCGCAAATTTATGGGAATGCTATTTTTGAAGGTATGACATTAAAGGACAATGCAAAACTGTCTGGTAATGCGCATGCTAGCAACGCCGTTGTAATTGAAGGCAATGCACAAATTTATGATAACGCCCGTGTCACTGATCATGCTCATATTTCCGATAATGCTGTCATTTGTGATGATGCTCATGTCGGAGGCAATGCAAAAATAAGTGGCTCTGCTTACATTTGTGATGAATCACGTGTTTTTGATGATGCCGTTATTTGTGATGCTCTTATCTCTGGTTCTTCATATATTCATAGCAATGCCTCTTTAACAGCTAATGAAGATATCTGTGATGATGCATATCCTGAGTTTGGGAGCGAAGATGATTATTATCGTCATGAGTATTATGCTGATTTTGAAGGGTATTATGACGATGATAATGACAGCGAATATGAAAGTGATGCTGCGTAAATGACACGCGCGGGCGCGGCGGGGGCGCCCTCCTTTAAACATCTCATTTAAAAATTTAAATCTCTATAAAGGAATTGTGCTCATGCAAAAGAAGTTTGCACTCACAAATGAAACGCGTGTAATTAATAATCATACCCTTTATCGCATTAAAGCATTAAAAGACTTTGCTGATGTTAAAGCAGGTACTTTAGGGGGCTTTATTGAAAAGGAAGATAACCTCTCTCATGATGGCAATTGCTGGGTTTATGATAATGCTTGTGTTGTAAAATCTGGTCGTGTTTATGAAAATGCAAGGGTATATGGCAATGCTGCCATTGGTGGTTTTGTTTATGGCAATGCGCATGTATATGATAAAACCCGCGTGTATTTTGGAGCTCATGTTTATGATAATGCGCATCTTTCTGATAAGGTGTGGGTTTATCAATATGCAAGGGTTTATGGCAATGCAAAATTATCAGGAAATGCTCGTATTCATAGCAAGGCGGTAGTTTATGATCATGCTGTTATCAGTGGCGCTGCTAAAATTTATGGCAAGGTTTATGGCAATGCTAGCGTGGGTGGGTATGTTAAGGTCTATGGTTCTGTTTATGGGAATGCAAAAGTGACTGGTTATCACACCATTAGAGGTTTGGTACATGGCAATGCAAGGTTAAAAAGAGATGGTTATTCATATGTCAAACAAAACTTTTATTATGCATATGGAATTCCTGAAGATTGTGAAATTTATGAAAACGATACCGTTGTAAAGATTATTGAAAATAACGCTGCGTAAAGACGCGCGGGCGCGGCGGGGGCGCCTGCTTTCCAACCCAATTTTTCCATTTCAAATTTTATCAAATGTTTATCACATTAAATTGTGAGGGTATCTCTATGTGCAAAAAATACGAATTAACTAGTGAAATCAAAAAAATCAAACATGCTCTTACTCGAAATATTATAAGCCTTTATCGCATTCGTGCTTTAAAAGATTTCGATGATATAAAGGCGGGGTCTTTAGGCGGCTTTATTGAAAAGGAAGTTAACCTATCCCATGATGGCAATTGCTGGGTCTATGATGAGGCTTGTGCCTACGGTCATGCAAGAGTGTATGAAAATGCAAAAATACGCCATTTTTCTCAAGTCTGTGGTCAAGTTTATGGCAATGCTGA
>NZ_JBHIRW010000045.1:0-7280 GCF_042197445.1 Bartonella sp. AA1HLJMS
GAGTGGCTCTTGTGAGATTTATGGCTCTGTTTATGGCAATGCTAAAATCTCATATTGTGCAACGATCTGGGGGCGTGTTTATGGCAATGCAAAAATCAATAAAAAAAGCAAAGTAAGGTTGGTTCCAAAAAAATGTGAGGTGTATGAAAGGGATAATGTTGTCAATATAACTGATAAAACAGAATAAAAAGAGACATGGGGGACGTGCCTTCTTTATGGTTATAAACGCATATAAAATGCATTGCTATAAACATATCATAAAAGAGAGAGTAAAATAAAAAAAGCCGTGCCAAATGATATGACGCGGCTTTCAAATAACGATTATAATGATAAAAAATAATCATCCACAATGGAGTAATGAATGCATATATACAAAACGTATCATATTGCAAGTGCTCTATGAGAGATATGAAAACTTATCAAAAGAAACGTAAATGTGCGTATGATCTTTAATCACTCATTTGAATGAGAGAGCCTATAAAACGCTTGTTATGGCTATCAAACGTATCAAACAAATCAAAACGCTCGGTAGCTTTATCAATCCAATCAAAAGCAAATGCATATTAAGTGAATGTCTTGTAAAAACGTTCTTTTTACATTTACGAGCGTTAGGTTTCAAAAGCAGCTTTTCATAAGATAAATAAACAAACGCTTTTATAAAGTGTAAGGTTTTTAAGATTTTGCTCTGCTGTGAAATCTAGATCTTCATTTTTCATAAATGAAACGTTCTTAAGAGCAAATGATAACTAAGTTATAACTGTAATAAAAAAAAGTTTTAACGTTTCTTATAAAGATCTCATTTTATGTTTCAAACGTTTAAACGTGCATTTAAAGAGGTTCTCATAAGCGTATTTGTACTTTTCATTAAAAGATAATTTCTTTAAATATTAGCCGGCTCAATTTTGAGTTGGCAAAATCAACCAGCTCAAATTCGAGCTCGTTATCTTAGAATAGAGCATTCTTTAAATATTACAGCTTTTGACTCAAAATTGAGTAAAATCCCATGCCTTATGATGTTACAATGGTTTTAAATTTTTCTTGCTTGCATTATATCATTAAAAAGCTTTTGATTTCATAAGACATAACATTGTGATTTTCATTCTATATGTCATGATATTATATTTATGCTGATTACTTATCATTTTCTAAACTTTTAGAAAGCGTTTTAAAAGTGATCTTGTCTTTAAATCCTTTTATGCAATCTTTATAAATTAAACCTATAAGCTTATAAAAGTTTTAAATGATTACTTTCTTATAGGATACTATAACATCTTTAGATTTTGCGCTCCCCAATTTTGGGGACCGTTAATTTTGTTTTTATCATGCGATTAACAATCCAATCATTAAAACAAGATGTGATCTTTAAACGTATGTTATCGATAATTCCAAACAACTAAATTTTAAACAATGTGATTTGTACTGTGATAAAAACGTATCATAAGATTTATAAACTGTTATGAATGATAGCTGCTTTTCATTTCATTTGAATGCACACATGCGTTATAATATTTGTATCATGATTTGCTTTTTATGGTCTATTCATGCATGGCAATCTTATATAAAAAATGATCAAATGAATCATGCATAAAAGTGTGGATTCTTAAGTGGATTCATATAAAATAATTTCACACAACCTATTGACTTTATTGGTTTTTTATGCATAATATGTTATCGAACTCAACAATCACCTCAGCATCACCTTTGGTGCTTTTCTTGTCTCGTGTCATGTAAATCGTACTTTCAGCTTCTAATGGAACATCTCGTTCCTCCATAGGAAGGTACAAATTGCCATCGGTAGATTGCCGAAGCCCTATATCTCCATAATCATTACCATGAGGCTCTTTTCCAAATGTAGCTGTTACATCTTCAAAATCCTCCATGGTATAAGCTGTAATACTTTTTATAAAAGCCCCTCGGGGTAGAACGCCAATTTTTGTTATCAACCCTTGGTCTGTACATTTAACACGCGCCCGTAAATAACTAACCTGCTGCGTAGAGTTGTTGCGTCCCTGCAAAACAGGTGGCAATCCCTCATCTGTCATGCCAATAGTCTCAATGGTTTCAACGATTTCATCAGGTTCCTGTGTAATTAGCGATTTTTCTGCCATAATTGTCATCCTTTAATAATTAGCTTGCTTCGGCAAAAGAAGGGATAACAATCGTACCAAAATCCTGCCCCCCTTGATCAGAATGCGGCAAGGTATAGCGTGATTTTTTCATGCCGATAATGGTTTTAGCTGCAACCCCAAATTCACGTTGATAATCAAACAGTTCTTCAACAAGTTTATAGCGTGTTCCCCCTTTCCCATCGCCTCCTGTTGCTCCATTGCCAACGCGCCCATAAGCCATGATAACACTTTGCGCACCAAGCAACACAGCACGACGAACAGAGGGAACAGGCTCTTGTGTCTTTGAATTAACACCATTGGGGACATGCTCTGCTTCACGCAAAATGACACCGTTATACATCCCCAAAGAACCATTAAAAATTGGGTTCTTAGCTCCAGAGCCATCATAAGCTGCCTTGGTAATGTCTAACCATTGCCCGCTCTTTGTATTGGTACGCAATTGAGTTACCTGTGTTGGGTGGAGATACATCACATATGCCGATTTTCCATCAACACGAACCGGACGCAAACGTGGATTAGCAAGTTTTGCGCGTTCAACAGCCTGATCTATAAGATCTAATGTAAAAACATCGTCTTTTGTAAGCTCTTCATCAGTCTTTTTCTTATTGGCACGAATAATACGCAATTTGCTTGGCTCTAATGGAGCATTAAAACCATAATGTACGGGTTTAAGGGTTATGGTGCGTCCTTCGAAGTGAATCCATGGTGCTGTATACCCTGCTGCCTGAATGAAGAACATCAAACTTAAGCGATCTGCATACCAATCAACCAACCCATCCTTTGCTTCTGTTCGTAAATTAAATAAAACACGTTGTTGATCAATGGTGCCTTCATACTTTACGCGTACAGCATGAGAAAGCTCGTTAATACGCACCGTTTCATTCATAAATTGGAGGGCTTCTTCATTGCCTTCCAGCGTTTGTCCCTCGCTAACGCCATCCCCCATAAGTTGGACTCTTAATCCGCTCGTCACAGAGTCACCAGCGGATTTTCCTAGCATATCCAATACTTGAATAATGCTGTTTTTGCCTTTTCCCATCAGCGGTGCAATGGGCAACGCTTTTGAAGTTTCTGTGTTTAGCATCTTAGCCCAAACGCCAACGGCTAATGGGTCATTAAGATTTACCTGTGTTACTGCCATTTCAATCAATGCCTTTCTTGGTTTTTAAAACTCGCCTTGCGGCATAACCAAACGATAAAAATCACTTGGTTCTCTCTGTTGCGTCACCACGCACATCTCACGCTCTGCTCATAATTTGTTCAAATTTTTCGGGATTTTTCTCAACCCATACAGCAAATTCGGCTTCCGGCATGGAAAAGAGCGTTCTCACATCCATACCGCCTGTTGGAACTTGTCCGCCGCGCGCTGTAAGCGTCCGCGCTGCTTGAGAACGCTCTTGAAGGGCTCCCACTTCGTCCTTAACGGGCGCTCCACTATAGCCAAAAGCTTTTGCTTTTTGCACCAGCACCTCAATTGGGTTTATACCAGCTTTCTGACACTGCTGGCATATTTGGCGCAATTCAGCACCAATTTGCTGTTGCCGTGCTGCGGGGTCTTTCCATTGCGGATAAAGGCTTGCTTGCGCTTGTAAAACACTGTCTGCTCTTTCATAGAGATAGTCCGTGATACTGTCTAAATCTGGATATTTATCTTGTACCTGCGCTTTGGCTTCCTCGAAATAATCCCCTAACTTTTGGCGTTCATATTCCTCTTGACTCATGCGCTCTTGGTTCTCTCTCATATGAGAAAACTCATCAAGCAATTTCTGTTGTTCTTGTACCTTATGACTAAGCCATGCAACATGTGCTTGTGGATCATCTTCTAGGGAGGGAATATTTTCTTCACGACGGCGCGTGATTTCTTCCTGCATTGCGGCATATTTTTGCGCAAGTTCAATAGCCAATTCACGCGCTTCAATGGCGCTTTGTTCTGCCTTTTGGCGTGCTTGCCGCTCTTGCTCTAGTTTATCAGATTCTATTACACCAGAATTTGGCTGCTCTTGAAGTGGTTCTACAGCTGGCTGTTCAGAACTTTCCTCTGCATCAAAAACTTCCTCAACTTGTTCAGGCTCGACCAACTCAACAGCATTATCGCTAGAAAAATGTTCATCATAGATTGCTTGTTCTTCAGGCGTAAACTCTTCTTCCATATTCTGTCCCTTCAGTGTGCTATTATATTTTTTGTCAAAACTCGATAGTGTTCCAACTGTGCCTGTAAAGCTGTGCGTTCTAAATCACGCTGCGCTATCTCATTTTTTGCCTGTTGCAACTCAAGCTGCATGCGCGCTTGTTCTTGTTTTAAAAAAAGTTCGACATTTTTCTGCTGCAATGCCGCTTGTTTCTGCTGCGCATCAAGTTGATAGAGTGTGCTCTTTGCTTGCGCTTCCTGCTGTAAAACAGCAATCTTTGCTTGTTGCTCTGGAGTTAATTGTGCCCCTTGGCTTTGTTGCATCATCTGCTGTTGCTGTTGTTCTTGTTGTGCTTGCTGTGCTTTTGCGGTTAAATTTGCTACCAATGTTGCCGGTAGTGGGGAAAGCTTTAAAAGATCTGGAATCATCTCCGGTGTTAAGAAGCCACCAAGCAATGGCAACATCTGCGTAATTGTCGCAAAAGTTTTCTCTTTTTCATTGGGGCTTGTCGGTGAATCATCAACAATAATGTCGTATTCAAGCGTTGTGACAGCTTCACGTGTTAATGGAACATACTGCGCATTTTCTGGTCCAGAAATACGTACCAAACGCCCATCAGAGAGATAATTCTGAATGAGATAAAGGATAATCTTTCCCTGCCTACACCGATAAAGCTTGAGATTATCAAACAGCCCCGCAAGCAAATTAAGCGTTGATTGCCGGCGTGTATTTTCCAGCACATTGGCTTGGTTGACCTCCCGTGTTCCGATAAACTCAGCCGATAACCCTGTTACATGCGTTATCGCTTCACGCGATTCATTAAACAGCTGGAAAAATCCATTGGGAAATTGTGCACTTGGCTTTGGTTGAATTTTCCCTCCTGTAAGCGCGCCATTTTTAACCCAAGTAATCGTATCCGTTCGCGCCCAGCTTTCCATGGCTTGGCGATCATCATCGAAAGCGTCTCGTTCTGCCATCAAGCCGCCCTTAGACTGGCTATTAAGGATATACATCACTTGGCTAAAATATTTATTCGACCATTTTTGTGGATCTTTTGCGGGGCGAACAATCCCGTAAAACTGGTTTTTAAGCTTATCCAGCGTGCCCGTGATACACTCCCACCCAAGTTGCCCATCAGGTGCTAATGGCTTATCGGGCTTTACTAAAAGACGTCGTCCTAGAAAAGCGCGTCTCACCACTTTTTTATTAAAACACACCCCTTGTAGTTGTGGCATTACCCTTTGCAGCTGCTCAAACTCTTGTTTGCTATAGTTGCGCATTTGGCCGGTTTGAAGATCAGGCGCCTTGTAAGTGGTCTCATATTCAAACCAACGGCATTCAACCAGCGTAACATAGCGTTTCCCAGAATACGGATCTGAGAGAGAAGTCGCATTGGAGTCATCTTGATACGCATCAAGCGACACATGAGAATCCTCAGAAGCGGTTGTACTATCGATAGCCCAATCGGCGTTAAGATCTTCAACAGCAACATCAGGAAAAAGACTTTTAGCATCCTCAACGGATTTGCGATCAACATACCACATACGCTGTGCGTCAATGAGATTTGGTCTTACAGCATTGGCATCCCAAACCATTTTTAAGGGATCTAAACGTTGAACAGCAGGTATCCCTTCGGGATCTGTATCATAATCAAGCCGCGTATCTGTCCAGCCCATACCGCAAATAACCATATCCTGAAAAGCATCGGAATCGGCATATTCCGCCTCTGCCTCATCACGAAACCATTCTGCTGCTCCAGTAAGCAATTCATTGGGTATTGCCGCTCCCATTTGCCGTGGTTGAAACTGTACTTCGCGCTTATTATTACGCTCCGCCCCAACAATAGCATTCACAAGGGGTGCAATGCGGTTAAAAGTCATGACAGGACGGCGTTGCTCTTTTAAAACCGCAAGATCTTCCTCTGCCCATTGACGACCATTATAAAAATCAAAATCTTCACGCGCCTGTTCACGCCATTCATTAACATGTTCAATATCTTCTGCGTACCAAGACTTTAAACGCTTATAGATTTCATATTCATCGAGGATTGTCGTTTTTTGAAAGTCTTGATCTAGAATGCCATCCATGATGCCGCTTCTCTTTCCATAGTGCAATAACGCTCTTGCTTGGGTTTGACACTGGGTGCTTCATAGACAATGCACATTAAACCAAAGGCATCCGCCCCATGGCTCGACCAATCATGCTCTGCACCCAAACCAATGCCGCGCTTCTCATCCCATTTCTCATGATACCAATTCAGTGCTTTGCGCCCTGCTACCGTCATCTCTTCATTAAACCAAACAGACGGCAAAATACGCCGCACCGCCTCTATACGCATCTTAACCGCCCCTGCCCCTTGATTAGGGATCACTTGCGTTTCAAAACCCGCATCATTTAAAGCACTCTCAAAACTCACATTGTGCACACGGTCTCTGGTCGCACCATCATGGGGCAAAACCATCAATGCCTTCTCATAACCATTGTGACGCAACCAACCGATATGTTCCGATAAAGGCTGCCCCTGTGCTTCGTAATAATTAAGCACTCTGATTTCTCGCCCCACAAACTGTGCTATCCATATCGCCGTGGCATCTGCCTTGGCGCCTGTCCCCCCAATGTCCCAAAAAGCACGTATTTGCATTAAAGGGTCACGAGCAACACGCCCTATCCGCCCCTCTTGCTCGGCTGCCAACATTTCCTTTTGATAATAAGCACCTTGAACCGCTTTCAGATAATCCCCTTCCCAGATATGCTTATAGGTCTCTGGACGGTTTCTCAGATCATCCAATCGTGCTTCATTCAAGATCTTGGGAAACTTCGGATTGTCTGACCAGTTGATCTCAACACGCTTAATTGCCTCATTGTCTGAAAAGCGAAACCGCTTCTCAACGGGGGCATTCTCTCGTAATGGATTCCATGTCACCCATAACTCTGCCCGCCATCCTTCTCCTTCTTCTCGCAAAGTCGGTATAAGCGTTTGCCAAGCTGTCTCTGTAACGGGCTCTGCCTCATCAACCCAACA
>NZ_JBHIRW010000046.1:0-7269 GCF_042197445.1 Bartonella sp. AA1HLJMS
ACCAAAAACCAGAAAAAGCCATGTTGGGATCTGTAACGGGTGGCGCGGTGCATTTAAGCCAAGACAATCCAAAACATAAGGAATTATTTAACAAACTTTAGAGCTTTTATGCTGTTGCAACTATCTTCGTGAAATTTATGAAGACAAAACCCAAAAGGCGGTCGGCCTACAAAACGCTATGAATAGCCCACTTTGGTGAAAAATCATAGGACCACACAATAGAGAAATCTCTTTTGAGAGTTTTTCAAGCCAATCGCTCAAAGCTCTTTTTAGTGATATTCTCTTCATTGCTCTTTTTTCAAAGAAAATGATCAGAGTTCTTCTTACAAAGAGTTTTGTTGCTTTTGGAAAGTTATTCCAATGTTTATGTTATTTTTTAAATAATAAAAAATAAAAAACATTATATTTTAATATTTTTGTTTAGGATCTTGAGCTACTCTATGGAAATTTCTATGTTTGTAAAAAATCCAAACGTGCAACAGCATGGTAAAATATATTTTTATGACGTTGGTGATGATCTCAAGAGAAAAGAAAAAAAAACTTACGATAATAGGAGTCATTTGGAAGTATTGATGGTATTACGTGAATATCAGCTACAATATCATCTGGATTTATATTACTCGTAATTGGCATTTTGGATGCATGGCTCATTTGTTCTGCGAACTATTGGACTTGAATGTTTAATCTATAAAGCCCAGTATTGATGATATTAGAATAAAAGCCATCTTGATTTGTAAGTTTAATCGAATGCAAATTGAGAACATTCGATATAATAACAAGCGGATGCTTCTTAGCTAGCCCCTTTTAAGTAAGATAATAAGTCCACCTGCCATAGTGTTTTGATTGGGGTTGAGCTCAGCTTTATAATAAACATCAAGCTTAAAAATACCGTTCGCTTATTTTGAGTTATATCAAACTGAAATACCTATAATTCTTTCTCATCAAAAATCTTGAATAAAAAAAGGCAAGTTGCTGCTTAAATTACTGCTAATATCAAAAAAATCAAAGCCAATTTTGCCACCATCTTTGACACTTTTAGTATATAAGATCCCGATACATGAGACAAGCACCATATCGTTCTTCCATCGGTATGTCCTATATCTATTCACGAAACATAGCTGATTCAGAGTGGGAAATACTATATATTTGTAGCAATTTCTTTTAATTTATTCATATCAAAATACAAATCCGATACCTTTTAGCAAAATTTATCAAGATAAATAAACAATTCATCAGAGATGAGATATCTTTTTTTCTCGAATTCTCATTAAATCCTCAGTTTTATTATTTAACGGATGCGCTTTAAAATTACTTGCACGATTTCCTGCTAATTTGGTAGGCATATAATGATTTATGATGTTACAAAAACTACAATTTAAAGGGCCTGAAACATTACTTCCAACCATACCAACGTAGTTATTTTTATTCTCAAAACACTTATATAATTCTTTAATATTACTTGCAAATGGCTTATAGACAAAAACATTATAGCCATATTCGTGAATTTTTTCATAACCACATTTCACGAATGTCTCATCAGCGATATTTAAGAAACCCAAATCTGGAATTTTTGAAGGAAATTTCACAGGCTGTTCTATTCCAAACAAATTATTCTTATCTATCCTATCAATAAAATAATTCCACTGCTCAAAATTAATACTTGCATTGAAATCAATAATAAATTTTACATTTTTATTTTCATTAACAATTGCAATTGTATCATCCAAATACTGATTCGATGATTTTAATTTTATCAAATCGTAATTACGTATCTCATCATCAATAATTGCACCTATTCCTATCGTTTTAATAGATTTCATTAATCCAGAATTAATAATTTTAGCCATTTCAACTTTTTTTAAAAAATCTTCCAACCCAAAGAAATAGCTTAAAGAATTTACAAAGTGTTTACTTTTATTTATTGATCGTTCATTTATAGGTTTTATAAAATCGTCCGGCATTTCTCCGTGACTAGGTGATAATGGCAACTCCATAGCAAAGGGCGAAATAACTTTATCCTGAGCAGTAAATAAAATTATCAGTTCTGTTTTTTCAACTAATACACCAGAAGAACTGTGAAAAGAATCCGATAGTTTATATTTATTGGTGTAAACTCTGATGCGTATATCCATATTTTATCTCACAGCCAGAAAAAAATCCCGTATCATATTTAACTGAAATGTATTCTCATACTTTTTTCTATTTTCAAAATTAACTAAAATGAACTCGGGAGTAGCGATACGTATTAGAGCTAACACTTCTGCCAAATCGAATCTCTCCGATAAAGTAATCCTCACACTATATGGTACGCTATCTTTTTTCATACATTCTATGTTACGCACCCACGTTTGTTTATATTTTTTACTGTCTAGATTTCTTATCTCTGAAATAACATCTGTGCCTATTTGTATCCCTAAAAAGAACGGATTACTCTTTAATAGCTTCAAATATGGTTGAATATAGATGTGCCCCCCTGTTGCAATCCGAAAATATTTTTTACAAATGAGACACATACAAGTATATTTATGAAGTAAATCATAATCGAGCTCAAAAGGCTCTCCACCAGAAAGAATAATAAAATCAGATTTTATGTCATTTATTGTATATAAAGATTCAGGCAACGCGTCATCTCTCACCATATATTCCATCGAATACGGACAATGATTGCAGTCCGCACTGCAATTTTCATTACAAATTACAATATTATCGCCCATGAAATTTCTTATTCAAGTTCATATAATCCAATACTAATTGTTTCATGAAAATATTTTGGTATAGAGAAAGATCAGAAATTTTTTTAGCCACAAACGCTTTTATCATTGGTAAAGCTTCATCCTTTGATATAGACAGCAAATGAGAAATATAGTCTATCCGTTCTTCTAAATTGAGAGATAATCTTGGACTGGTGAAAAATGTTAAGATATCCAATTCCGGACTGGCTTCTTGACATAAATCCCAATCCACTACCATAAAAGAACTATCAGAAGTAACAATGATATTATCAGGATGTAAATCTCCATGTGATAAGATTATATTCTTGCTTAATCGATCTTGAAAGATCTTATTGATTTGATCAATAATCGCCTTTTGATGTAGCAAATCCATTTGGCTCAATACAGTACCCCGGATAAACTCCCATTCGACTATTTCATCGCAAAGTGTTATCAAATTTGGTGCAGGATAGAGACTTTGTCGAAAAGAGCCATCCTTGATGTTTTCATTAATGCACGATGCTTCCGGATAAATTTGCCCATAGCAAAACTCTTGATGCTTGCGTTTCAAGAAATGTTGTTTTGACGATTGTGCATTTTCAGGCTGTAACCAAATGATTTCTTGTTTTCTGACAAAAATAATTAAAGCAGACACCCCAAAAATCACAGCCATAACCACTGCCAACCACAAATTAGCTTGCCAGAATGTTGAAAAAACATGACCGTATAAAAAACTGAATGCAAAGGATACAACAGCTGTAATAATGGCTGTAAATGATAAAACAGTCGCGATAGCTTTGGGATCAATCAGTGAATTTATAAGAAGAGACGACAGGTAAGATCGATAAGCAGATTTAAAAACACATAGCAGTAAAAATCCTAATATAAGAGCCGCAATGATTTGAAATGACATGAGAAAAAAAGCAATGGTTACCATACAACCAATCATTAAAACGGGAAAAATAGGATTTTGAAACTTTGAAAAATACTTCTGAAACAATATATTGGAACTTGCTGAAAAAAAATTTCCAATGATAAAAATAATCGAAACCAAAATAGCAGGTTGAAATGGCAAAAAATCAGAAAATGCGATAGAAACAGTTCGATTATTAACCAAAATAGCAAAAGCTGAAACTGCACTTAAAAAAATAAGAGTGAAGCGATAAGGGTTTTTGACTTCTTTACGGCTGGCGCACATAACTGTGAAAATACTCGGATGAGCGTTGATATGAAAACTATCTAATCCCTTCGTCAGTTTTGAAAACATAAAAATAGCAAAAATTAATGAAAGGACTTGAAAAATTACAGGCAATGCAGGATGCACATAATAAAGTATTCCCCCTAAAAAAATAAGTACCGTTGTCACACTATAGGTAACAGCAGCCACTTCGGACTTAACGGAAAACAGTGTGCGATGCTTTGGTACTACAGAAAAGAGTAAACTATCTTCCGCACCTGAGAAACAAGCGGCCGCTAATGTAATACACAACAAATAAGTGGCGTAAGCAAAATATGCATAATTCATAAAAAGAGCTAAAAAACCGCAAAGAAAGAAAAACAGCCCAGTATAAATAACGCGCTTACTTCCATAAACATCTGATAATAAACCCAAGGGGACCTCTAAGATCAAAGGAAGCAATAAAAAATAACTACCGATTAAAACAATATCCGCTTGCGACAAATGCAATTTTTCCGACAAAAAAAGTGGTAAAACAGCAACCACTAGAGCAGTAGACTTGCTAACGCTATAAATCTTAAATTGCTTAACCTTATCCACAAAATACCTTCCCACGACATCCGCTACATGCGCCAGATTCTTTCAAAGATTTTAAAACGCTTTGAGCAGACCAATCTATTGCCTCATAATTTGTAGATTCCCAAAAGCTTCTGAATAAAAGCAATTTTTTAAATCTCCATTATAGTCCAATACCAAGGATCAAAATGGAAATAAACACATTAACGGCGACGAAACGTACGCAGAATTTTCACCTAAGTAATAATTAATACAATTTACAAAATTTTGTGACGTCCATGAGATTTTCCTTTCTTGGAACTTTTTATCTATATAAATCTGGAGGGGGGGATTCTTTCCTTGATAATTCATCTCTCAAATGAAAAAGTGAAGCGTTTGGCGGAAGAGTTTTGTTTCTTAAAGCCTTAGATCGATCCTTTGTATTATTTTTTCTAGAAAAACTAAATGACGACGTATCGAGCGGACTGAATCCGATATAATCGACATCTTTGCTTATACAAAAATCGATAAAATTAATAATATTTTCTAGAATCTCTTTGGTAACTGTCGCTCTTATTCCTATACTTTGCAGAGGTTGAAGATTCTTAACTGTTTCAATGTTTTTCCACACGCGATCAAATTTATTCGCCCCCCGTATATCATAATATCCTTGGACACTAGTCGAATCCATAGAAATAACAATTTCTTTTATGTCATACTGTGAAATCCATAAATTTTTATGCAATAAGATGCCATTAGTATTTAATTCAACGGGCAGACCTAGTTCATTCAACGTTAATAAAATATCTTTAAGCTTCGGATGCATTAAAGGTTCTCCCCCAGAAAGCATCACTGAGGCAGCTCCTTTTTCTTTCAACATTCTAAATAAGGGTATTAAACTTTCTGGAGTATGCCAATTTTTTTCCTTAATCTTCCAGCAATCGCACATGATACAAGGGCTATTGCAATTCTGGATAATATGTATAATAGGTGTTACAGGTACCCATAATTTTTTAAGATCAAAAATCGAATCTGACGCACTAATCAAGTTTTCCTTCTTTAAAAGAAAGCCATTCTTTTCTAGTTCTCTTAACAAGATTGAAAAATCTGATGCTAAAATCTCTGTCTCTACATTAAGCTTTGCCGCAACAGTTTCAATTTTCTGATTCTGTAAAAAACTGAATCAATTAAAATTATAACTGAATCATTAAGCACAATAGTCTAAAAATCATTTAATCTAGTTATGCTATTCTCGTCGAGATTAATACGAAACATTTCCCCTCCTAAATTGTTTCTTAATAATACAATGGATAAGGGCGCTGCAGCGCTCTTATCCTGTTTTTTTATTTTTTTCTATCTCACACCAATGGTTTATAACAAGTTAAAGTTGCACTGTTCACAGTGCCAATCACCTGCGGTTTTTTATATGACATAATATCCCCCTCATATTGTTATTATGTACTTTATTTATATTCAAGACAATTAGTATTTTATAATAATTTTACAACTTTATAATTGTAAAGTCAATTTAACTGTATTACGCAATATTCAGTTTGGAAAACAAATTAGCCTATACCGGTATAAATCGAAAAACTCTTGTGCTCAGCTAATTTCCATTTTAATTAGTAAGTTCATTCAAAAAGTATTATTCCTGATTTCAATGGCTATTTCACTTAAATCGCAATAAGAAATATGCAATGTTCTGCTTTATCAAGTAATTTTAAAAAGATTTTTTTGGGCTGAAATAAAGAATAGTTGTTGCGTAAATCAGCTTCTCAGAAGAAAAATTTTTCAATTATTTTTCTGTTTTAATTGTAATTTTGTGAAATACTACTTGCGGTGAAATTACTTTTAAAAGAGGTTCTACTCGACGCCAAAATACAAACTTTTATTTCTTATTAAAGATACAATCATATTGATTTATAATGATAATTTAGCACTATTCATATCGAATAAGAATCCCAAATAACGTAGGATTCTCTCATTTCAAATCTGCGTATGTTGAAATCAACTAAAACCACTTGCTTGCACGTCACAAGCCGGCTTGTTACTTCACAAACGTAAAGATGGTGGTGCTCAATGGCTTTATCGTTATACCATTCATGGTCGGCGCCGTGAAATGGGCTTGGGTGCCTTGCGAGATGTTTCTTTAAAACAAGCCCGTGAATTGGCAACAGGATGGCGGGCTGTTTTACGTGAAGGGCGTGACCCTATTAAAGAACGTGAAAAACAAAAGCGTGAGGCAATGCGCAATCTCCATTATTTAAAAGATATTGCTCTAGATGCTTTTGAAAGCCGTAAAGCTGAATTAAAGAATGATGGTGAGTCTTGTAAATGGTTTACACCTTTACGCCTTCATATTCTCCCTAAATTAGGCTGTTTACCCGTTTCAGAGATTACGCAAACAGAGATACGCAATACCCTTTCTCCCATTTGGCATACAAAGGCTGTAATTGCTCGAACAGCATTGATACGTCTTAATCTTTGTCTCAAACATGCGGCTGCATTAGGTGTAGATGTCGATTTACAAGCTGTAGAAAAAGCAAAAGCTCTCTTAGGCAAACAACGTCATAAAAAACAAAGCTTACCAGCCATGGATTGGAGAGATGTGCCGGCTTTTTACCAATTTCTCTGCAAAACAACAACTATAAAACATTTAGCTTTGCGTCTGCTTATCCTGACAGGCGTTCGTACCAACCCTTTGCGTCATATTCGTGAAGATCAGATTGAAGGTGATATATGGACAATCCCTGCTGAGAATATGAAAGGCAAGCGTGATGCCACAACAGAATTTCGCGTACCCCTATCATCTGAAGCATTAAAAGT
>NZ_JBHIRW010000048.1:0-6801 GCF_042197445.1 Bartonella sp. AA1HLJMS
TAGGGTAGGGAAAGAACGTATAGGTATGTAATTTACGCGCATAAAGGCTTTGTAGGAATTAGATCTAAACTCAGATTTTCTCTCTTTAGGGAGTTAAGACTTGTATTTTTATCATAATGACTAGCTTCTCCATCATAATATTTCTTCACGAGAGCTTTCCAAAAATAGTACACTAGCTAGTTTGTTCTTAAAAAAAATAATCAAGGCAATACTTTTGCACCATCCTCATTCGCCATCCTTAAGGGCGGCTTTTGCATTTACAGAAATTGCCCACTGACTTTAGAAGCGGAGCCTAGAAACGTGGGGAAGAGGAACACCATAGAGCGGTGTGACTACTCATGTTGTCATGCTATAGAAATATTTGGTTTTGTAGGGTAGAAGCAGCCACTCCCCTTTAATGCCTAAAAAGCATTAAAAATGGCACGAGAAAATGCTGGTAGTCGTGATATGGTTTTTATTATGGCTGATCCATGAGCTCTAAGATATAAATTGAGAGGGAATGGGCGGCATTAAAAGTTAAACGCGCATGGCGAGGCTTGAGATTGATTAGTTCAAAATCCTTTTCTGAGCGGCCATGCGCTGCACTTTTCTTGTTTCTTAACTTTATAGTACCATGCACAACTTGATACAGACCGGATGTGATCATTTTTAAGTCATTTTCATCTAGATCTTGATTTTTTAAGTTTTCTTGCTTCATATCTTCGGGATGGATCTTAGCTTTCTTAACGACTTCTTCCCATAAAGCAGGCAGATTATTACGGGCGTTTTCTGCATATAGGATAGAATGGTGGTCGAGATAAGCTTTGCAAGAGGCTTCCAACAGATTTGCTGCAAATAGAACTGCCTCCCTTGGATCTTTTTCTATATTTTCTAATGCTCTTTTTACTTCGATTTCTACTGCTGAAAGGCCTTTCTCTGCAATACGGTTTTGTAGCTCTTTTATAGAAAGAAGACCTGCTTTGATAATATATCCTCCACGCTGATATTCCAATCCATCTTTCTTTAACGTTTCTAAAATTTTACGTTGATCTTCTTTTAACTGTAGAGTTTTTTTGTATAACGATGAATTCAATCCGGTAGGGTCTGGATCATAATATTCTTTTTCCATAAAATCACTAAGCAGGTTACCAAGGAATTCAAGTGGTTCTTCGCATTGAGAATTGATTGCACGTAGCCACGCTTTAACTTTTTGGATTTTTGTACCTTCTAGAATCTCAGGAGGAGCAAATGATGCAATAAACAAGTCATCTAACTCGTTATGCGTATAATGGTGCGCAAACATTGGAGGGAGTAGTCCAATGATTGCAGAAGGGATTTTGTTTTTCTGAGATATTTTTTGCGGAGACGATAATTGCATTTTGTATCTTTGTAATATCAAAAAGTGGTATGTTGAGTGGTTTTTAGAGTATGATTTTATTGCCTGACCTTGTATAGAAGGTCGCGCAACAATTTTGTGGCTTATATAAGATTTGTGAAAGATAAATGCCATATTGTGTTTTATTTTTTCTCCTTTCATTGTTATAACAGTGAAGGGGGGAATAATGTGTGATAATTCGAAAAATATAGAATGAGAACAGAAGTATAATTTTGTATTATCGTAACTGCAATAGCATTCTTTATTGGCAGATTGTTTATTGGAGAGAAGGAAGTAGGCAATGCGCATAATCCCTGAACGGAAGGTTTTGTGACAAGAATTTCAATAATGGCATGTTACTAAATGTTGTGTGTGTTCTTTGCTTGTCAGAAAAAGTAGATGGCGCTCTTTATTTGCATAACCGGTATCGAGTAATGAGTAATGCGGGAGGCTAGTTTAAAATCTCGTTTATTCCGTTAAAGCTTACTGTTTTCTATAAAAAGACTGTTTTCATGATATCCGCTGTTAATCTCGCGTATTTGGTAGAGATGAAAATATAAACGTTTATCGTGTCTGTAAGGGAGCTTGAAGCAATGAAGTTATGTGTAAAAGAGTTCTGAAAAGCTTCTTTTGTCCGTAAAACTTATAAGGAAAATTTAAAGGCAGGAAAATGTTAGAGAAATCTAAGAGTACGCTGTGAAAATCAAGAAACAGTCTTTTTAGAGATGGTTTGCGGTCTGTCATCGTGCTTCATGATTTTCAATGTTTTTAAAATTTCTTTCTCAATGAGAGAGGGCTTTTTTATTAAAGCGGGGGAGATTTGTTATGACAGTTAACAATGAAATGGAGAGAAGATGCTGCTTTACCAGCTGTTTTTGTCGCTTCAGTTTCATTTGAACCTATTGTGATTATGAAAGCATAGTGATTCAATGACTTTGAAAAGGGGGGAATAACATTATCAAGTTTGCAATACAGTGCGATTTTTTGCATCGCGATGCGTGGCAGAAGATGGTCAGCATTTGGGGGCATTGTGGGTTCTATATTCTATGCTGGTTCTGTAGGGCGTCTGTTAGCGCATTTATGGAACTATTCCGCATTGAAACGCGTGCTTAATTTCGTGGATCTTTGCAAAGGTCTGATCAGAAAATCCCATATTTCAAGAGGTTTTTAGAGGGATTTAAAAGCACAGAGGTATCATAAAATTACAAACACCGTACGTTACTGGAGGTGATCAATTTTAGAGCTTAAGGAGCTTATCGGTTTAGTGTTCTTTCATAAAAATGATGAAGGCTGTGTTCAATGTCTCAGTGTGTTGGTTTCTCGAAAAGTGGTAAATGCTGTATGATTTTATATGCCATTGCCAATGTTATGGATAGGGTGTTCAAATAAAGCATATCATAAATCAAAATTCTTCTCTTTACGCGATAAGAGGAGGGCTAGGCAAAACAGTAAAAATGCAGCGATAGAGAATATGAAGAATACGATATATGTTTGGTTTAAGGACAGGGATTCTTCTGTCAGCGAATGGATCAAAAAGCCAGCGAATATACCCCCTAAGGCACCACCTATTTGCTGTAATATGCGTGTGATAACGGCTGTATCTTTGACGTATAAACTGTTGACATATTGGATGGGGGCGGAAAGGCAGACAATGGTGGCGATGCCAAGTCCTATGCCTCTTAGCAAGAATCCCAGTCCATCCATGCTTATATTATAGCCGAAGCATAATAACCCAAAGCTTGATATCACTAAACCAATTCCTATCATGAAAAAGGGAGATTTTTCTTTCCATTTTTGGTAAATAAATTTCCTGCCAATCCACGCACCTACTCCTTGCAGAGCAAGGAGGGCACCGATGATGAGAAGGCTCTTTTCATAGTTTCCTCCCATGGCAACGGCTAGTGGGAAATAAACGAGGAAGCTATAAAAAAGAAATGAAGCAACGAGCCCCATGATCATGAGCAATGTATAGCGCGCATTTTGAAATCCGCTAAAGACGATTAATTTGTTTTTTGCTTTCTGATTAGAAACAATGAATAATATGAGAGATATCACGGCTATAAGCGCTAGGATAAAGAGGGCGTTGTGGTTATTGATATTTCTGGCTTCTGTGAGGTAAAAAAACGAAAGAAGGGAGATGGAAAACGCTAAAAAAGCAAATAAGTTAAATTTTGTTTTTGTTGTTTCGTTGCTCTTTAAATGTTTTGCTCCAAGGGTGAGTGCCAATAAAATAAGCGGAATATTGATAAAAAATAACAAACGCCAAGACACATACTGAGCAAGCGAGGCGCCTACCAGCGGACCAAAGGCAGGAGCGAAAACTGTTGGTACGGCTATGGTGCCCATGGCTTGGCGCACGCGTGTCTGTCCAAATTGTAAGGCAATGATGGTTTGGCTAAGGGGCAGCAAAAGACCGGTCCCAAAACCTTGAACGATACGGGCAGATATAATAGTTGGAAAATTATAGCTTAATCCTACCCCCAGTGATCCAAGCATAAAAATGAAGCTTGCAAGAAGCCAAGTGCTTTTGATACCTATTCTTCCTTGCACAAAAGCGGCCATTAGCAGCCCTGGAACGGTGGCGAGAAAATAGGATGTTACAACCCATTGTATATTATTTTCTCCGACTGAAAAATAATGCGCAAGGTTAGGAAGGATGACATTGACAATGCTCCCGTCCAGCAGAGGAAGTATGCTGGAAATAATGACGGTATATATGACATACCTTTCTGTTTTTGTATAGGAATCTACCTTTTGCATTATTATGCCCCCTGTTGATATTCTTTAAAATATTGTCCCCGCCCCATTCCCAGACTTTTAAAAATTAACATGTGTTTGTGATGGCTGTGGTTTTGATATTGGGATAAATGTGATTGGGAGCGCTGATGGTCCCCTTGTATATAATCCCTCTTCCTCCAAAATGAAGCCATCAGTTAAGCTGATGTCAATGAGTTTATCGAGGAGTCTATTTGCCGTCAACTCAATCTGCATGAGAGCAAAAGCAGAACCTACACAAACGTGCACGCCTGCTCCAAAGGCTAAATGGTTTGCGGTCCTTATGAGACCCGCCCCAGTTTTACTGCCCCGTTTACGTTCTGGTATAAAATGATTGGGGTTCACAAAAATATCAGGATCACGGTTAGCTGCTCCAATCATACAAAAAACAAGAGAGTCGGCTGGTAATGTGACTCCTGCGAACTCTATCGCTTGATTGGTTTGGCGTGGTATAAGCTGAACGGGAGAAGTCAAGCGCAGTGTTTCTGTAATTGCATCGCCAAGAAGTCTCCTGTCATTTTGGATTTTTTCTAATTCATTTGGGTGTGTGAGTAAATGATAAAAAAGATAAGCTAATGTTTTATCAGCAGGCTCTATGGCGGCCAATAACATGTTAAGGACGAGAGCAACTATTTCAGAAGTTGTCATGCTATTAGCATCATTTGTTTTCTGGCATAAAACAGAGATTAAATCTTCTGATGAATTTTTGTCCCATTCTTCTATAAGTGGTGTTAAATAAGAGATGATATCTTTGCTGCACGATAAGCTGAATTCTTTTTCCTCATCTGATTGGTTTAGGCTGGTGACAAAAGATGCAACTCCCTTATGCCACATGGATATATCCTTGTAGCGATCTATTGGTAGGCCTAAGACCATTAATGTAACAAGCACACTATAGTCTTTACCGAATTCATTTATAATATCTATTTTCCCTTTTGCAAGATGCGGCACGAGAAGCTGGTCTATTATTTCTTCAATAATTTTAGTATAGTGCGTGCGGAACATTTTTCCAGTAAGTTTTGAAAGTATGGCGTGCCGCTTGCTATGGTGCTCATGCCCTTCCATTTGTGCCAATACGCGATCGCCCATTACCGGCTCTGCTCGAACGGCTAAGGGCGCTGTTGTAAAGCGGGTATCCTTCAAAATTGCGCTGACATCTTCATAGTGGCCAAAAAAATAAGCTTTAAGATTTTCATCCCAAAGAACAGAGTTAGAAGAATGTACAGTTTGGTATATATTGTATGGATTTTTTTGGAAATTTTTGTCCATAACGTTGAATTTAATAACGTTGCGCATCATTCATTTTCCCCTGAATCTTCAATCATAAACTGGTTCTTCTCATAAGTTTGCGTACATATCGAAACAATTCCGTGACCTTGTTGTTTATCAACACAGAGAGGTTGTTCACCATTGAGCAACAATTCTCCAACCGGCCATTCACGATGGTAAGCTAAAACTGAGTTTTCTCTATTAAGTAAAGATGGGCTATTTACGTAGAAAGGGATTTCATCAAAAATATATTCAAGAGAAATATTTGTTGTTTCTAAATTCTTTGTTTCTTCAATTGATAATCCCACGCTTTTTGCCCGACGTTCAACTGCTTGGATTGACATTTTCGTGCATAATTCACTAAATTTTTGGTTTGTTTTGTATAAATCTATAGCCTTTAATTTCAATTTTTTATAATTTTCATTTTGCTTGTATTGAGAGAAGTCAAGAATGCGAAATGATTTTTCTAAATTATAAGAATCATGAATATTATATAATATGCGTCTTATGCGATTGAGCTCTTTTTTTGTTTTCCTCTCTGCTTTAGCCTTAGTTGATCCAGAAGCTAATATAAGAAGCATGGCTGATTCTATATCTGGGAGCAATACGTCAATATCTTTGAATTTCTTTGCAGCCCAACATATGAGCTCAGTGATATATTTTTCTGAAAACCTTGTGTTGAACGGACTTATACCGATCATAAGATGTTGCTTCATCGCAATTAAACGAGAGCAGTTTTCCGATTGTCCCCTTATAGAAAACGAAAGACGGTTCATTACGTCTATTTCTTTTTGTAAACTCACACTCAATCCTCCCCCCCGCATTCTATTATGGTGATTGTGGGAATATAATTTATTTAAAGAACTGATAACCAATTATCGAATAGTGTCCCATTATGTAACAAATAAAAAGTGTCTTGTAAAGGCAATTACGGATAATTAATCTGTTAAGTTAACGTAAGATACACACGGGTATTTGTACCACTTTAGTCATGAACATGGGAGAGACTCCAAATCCCGATGTATAGGGTTTGACGTTTACCCAGTGCTGGAATGTTAAGAGGAGATGTGCAAGCATTGAATTGAAACCCCAGTAAACGGCGGCTGTAACTATAACGGTTTTAAGGAAGCAAGACTACTTGTCGGGAAAATTCCGATCTGTACGAATGGTGTAACGAGCTTCTCCGTTGTCTCCAACGTAGACTCAGTGAAATTGAACGCACTGTGAAGATGGAAAGTTTTGGCCGGTTAGATAGAAAGATGACATAGTCCGCTAACTATCATTAAGTCCCTTTTTTTGCACGACACTGTTCAAGATAAAACCTAAGATGCCAATGATAAACAGTGTGCTTTGGGTGTGATGCACTTTTACAAAACCGGCTCCTAGAAAGCCAAGGCACACCG
>NZ_JBHIRW010000049.1:0-4216 GCF_042197445.1 Bartonella sp. AA1HLJMS
TATCAGCGGGTGTTTTTGCTGAAACTTGTTGTGCAACCATCGCCAATGCCATAAGAGCAGAAACAAGAGAGCTGCTACTTTTCAATATTGTTTTCTTCAAGTTCATAAACTTTTCCCTTTATTTATTTTTATCAATTAATGACGCTGAAATAATATAGCAAATTTATAATTATAACATTGAATAAATACGTTCTAACCGCCTATATTTTTAGTCACCTACACAGAGTCATCTACTTGATAAATTCATTGACTTACGTCTCAATAAACCATAACGAACATGCAATATATGTTTTGCTAACCAGTATTACATTCTTTTCATAACCTCTTTGCATATGATAATGCACTATATCAGTTCCCTATTAATCATCAATAAGCCTTGTCGCCCAAAAAAAATAGTGAGCTTTAAAAAAATCATTACGCAAAAATTTATGAATTCATTATTCTATTCCTTTAGGCGACATTTAAAATAAAATATGCAAACTTTAAAAATAGTCATCCCCCTCAAACACTCAGTTTCAAGATGTGGCACATCTTTACTACATGACCAAAACGGCACTGAAACAGCAGAAAGACATAAGAAAATATCTTTTCTAAAACGCTATCCCCCACAAAAAGCTGCTTAATCTTTTGAAAAATAAGTGTCAAAAGTTTTACGTTTTTACCAACAAAACCAAACGCGTTAACAAAGATAAAGGAAAAATGAGAAGAATCATTCCTTCCACGCTTTATCTTTTGAGAAATAAAGCTTACAATAAAAGAATATACACTAAAATGCATCCCCCCATTGATAAAAACAAAATTCATTAGACGTTTCCCCCCTAAAGACATAACGAATATAAACCCTTCTAAACTTTGGCGTGCATCATTGCTTTACCACTATAAAAATAGAATAGAAAACAACATACCGCAACAGAACTCTCGTTTCCAGCGGAAACATACAGAGATTCAACGAAGTAATGTAGTGGATACAAGCCTGCATGAGCTTAATCATCTTCCAAAAAATTGGAGCGCACACGCGGCAAGATCACTCTACTAATAGAGGAAAGCTATCAGATAATAAAACCCAACACAAGCAGCTTGAGTCATTTAACTTCAATTTTTCATCGCTGCATTTCATTTTATATTGCCTAGGTAAGCATTGGGCAATCAACCTACATATAAATAAACCAACAGTCATACAAGCAAAGAAAAACAATGCAACAACAGCACCCCATCTAACAACCACTTTGCATTCGTCAACAAACATGAATAAAATATTCATTAATTATAACAGTCACGTTATTAACGGAAATAAAAAAAACTCTTCTGAACCATTACAAATGCCAAAGACTGTTTCACAACACTGAGAGCTAGTAAATGTGTGATGGTGCCGATTTGCTCCTTCATAAACCTAAAGATGGAGTGCATTATGGACTTATCTGTCATACCATTCACGGGCTGCGTCGCGAAATGGGCTTTGGTGTACTAAATGTTTCTTTAAAACATACAAGACATTACCATTATCTCACTTCAGATACATAACAGTTAAGATATCACTCCTTTTTGCGTCTGTTTTTTCATCCTCAAAATTATACCTTTATCGTTTTTAGTGCCAACAACAATAGAAAATCATTAATATTGTATAGTTTGTATATTTCAATTATCTTATACAGCGGAATTGTATAATTTATACATTTATTAAATAATTCAATTATTATCCTATTAATCATTACTCTTACAAAAGAAAGTTTGCCAATTTATCGACAAAAACATCCTTCAAGATGATCATTAACAATTCCTACGGACTGCATAAAAGCATAACAAATTGTGGGGCCAACAAATGTCCAACCACGTTTCTTCAAGTCTTGAGAAAGACGAAGAGAAGCAGGTGTCATAGGGTTAGCTAACAGTGTTTGAAAATCTATTTTTTCATAACGCTCCAATTGTGGTGGTTGAAAAGACCAAAAATAGTGGGACAAACTCCCCCACTCTGTTATAATTTCTTGTGCTCTCAATGCATTATTAAGCACTGATTGAATTTTTCCTTGATGGCGAACAATGTCTTTATTCTGCATTAACATTTGCACCTTCAGCTCATCATAATGAGCAATCTTTTCAAAGTCAAAGTGATCAAATGCAACGCGAAAAAAAGAGCGTTTTTTTAAAATTGTAAACCAAGAAAGCCCCGCTTGGAAACCTTCAAGACAAATTTTCTCAAACAAACGAATATCCTCAAAAATAGGCTTTCCCCATTCGGTATCATGATAAGCACAATAAAGTGGATCCGTTCCAGCCCATGCGCAACGAACTTTTTCATCCACTCCCTTAAGAAGACCTTCCGCAAGCATGGCATTAACCGTATTAAAAGAGAGTTCCTTGATCATCGCTTGGTGACTTTATCTGCTTGTGTTTTGATCTTTTAGCGAAAATAGGCTCTTGTGTTGCAACACTGATATCTCCATCAAAAAAGCGTAAATTTATTTGCCCTGTTTCAGGAAACTGAACCAATCGTTTAATGGGCTTATGATCTTTCCCCAAAGCCAAAACAAAACCGCGCTCCAAAATATTCTGATATGAAGTGCTTCTTAAAAGCCTAGATACTACCTCTAACCCAGCACGTTGTTTTTCCACATTACGCACAAAAGCACGCTGAAGACGTGCCGTATATTCCTTTGTATTGCGTTGTGCTTTTTCACTATTTAACAAACGCGGTGAAAAACGCACACCAAGTGCATGAAAAAAAAAACGTTTTTTATCGTAGCTTACACAAAGAGCACGCTGCAATCGACTTGAAGTTTCATCCAAACCACGCCGTGGTAGAGCAAAAAGTTGATCGGCAGTCGGAAGAGCTCGTAGAGTAGCACGCAATTTTTGTCGATAAAAATCCAAATAACGCGCGAGTCCCTTGCGCAAACGTGCATCAAGCGATGCCACTAGCACCTCGAGATCAAGCTTAACAGGAACAGCCCGTTCTGCTGCGGCGGTAGGAGTTGGAGCGCGCCAATCAGCCACATAATCAATCAAGGTCCAGTCCGTTTCATGCCCAACAGCAGAAATAACAGGAAGAGAAGATTCATAAACAGCACGAACAACAGCTTCGTCATTAAACCCCCACAAATCTTCTAAACTTCCTCCTCCCCGTGCAACAATAATAAGATCAGGTTTTGGAATAAGTCCACCTGGACCAAGAGCATTAAAACCTTCAACAGCAACAGCCACTTCCCTCCCACTTGTTTCCCCCTGAACACGTACAGGCCAAACCAAAATATGCAACGGAAAACGATCGGATATACGATGAATAATATCACGAATAACAGCACCTGTTGGTGATGTTACAACGCCTAAAATTCGAGGCATATAAGGCAAAGTTTTTTTCTTTTCTTCATCAAACAAGCCTTCTTCTAAAAACTTTTTCTTACGATTTTCAAGAAGTGTCATCAAAGCACCAACCCCCGTTGGTTCAAGAGCCTCAATGACAATTTGATATTTCGATGACCCTGGATAAGTTGTAAGTTTACCAACAGCAACTACTTCCATCCCTTCTTCAGGAGGGAATTTGAGCTTTTCCATAACTCCACGCCAAATAACAGCTTCCAACCGTGCCTTATCATCTTTTAAAGCAAAATAAGCATGTCCCGAAGCATGAGTACCACGGTACCCTGATATCTCCCCACGCACCCGTACATAACCAAACTTTTCTTCAACAACACGCTTTAGAGCCCCTGCTATTTCGGAAACAGTGAATTCTGCCACATTTGTTACACCTGTTTTTTCACTAAACAAACTTACCATTTTTCAATTCTTTACGCCCGTTTCTGTGAATCTTTTTGAAACAACACATCTTTAAACTTTTGATTTATAGCTTCATCAAAATACCCATAACACCGGCTAGAACAGCTTATATTTTTAATTTCAAATCGATTATCAGGGTTGTAAAAAAACTTGAAACCGTTGTATGGGGATGTCTAGAGTCATTATTTCATCCGAAAATTGTATCAATAGAAATTAAAATATTCAATCCTAACATCCAAACAAACACATCTTCTATAAGAATTCCTGAAATAAAATTCTCTACACAACATAGTAATCCATTCCCGATAGAATTCAATGTATTGCAAAGTATTAAAGAGCTTTGCAATACATCAAATATATCATGACCCTGTTTTTTATATTTTATAAACTTGATACCTTCTTATTTTTCAATTGCACTATAAAAAATACGTGGTGCACTATTCCA
>NZ_JBHIRW010000049.1:4316-6611 GCF_042197445.1 Bartonella sp. AA1HLJMS
AGGGCGCCAACTCTCTAGCTGATAAGGACCAACGCAAGCAGAATGGCTTGCCAAATACCGGTTTCCCATATCACCATCTTTTTCGTGTTTCATGAGTGTCTCACGATCCAGCAAGGCAGCAGTGCGATTAGTGGAAATATTGCTAAGAATAAGCTCTGCTGGATAAGGTTTATCAAATTTCATCACCACTGTTTTGTCGTCCGGTGCTTGAAAAGCCTCATCAACGTTTTGTTCTGTAATCCCATATTCATTAAATGTTGCCGCATTAGCCAATTTCAATTTGACAACCCGCTTCATACCCCAAACAAGATCATTGGCATTCGCAGAACGACCATCATAAAACTTTAAACCATCACGCAAGTGAAAAGTAATCACCGTACTCTGATCATCACTTGAAACATCCCAACTCTTCGCTAACGAGGGAACCATTTTAGCCGCATCATCTGTAGCAGAAACGACTAAATTATCACAAATATTGTTAACCACTTCAATTCCATAACGGTCATTGAGTTGTGCAGGGTCAAATGTATTTATTGGATCGAGATTCCAAGCCATCACAAGCGTATCGGCGGGTGTTTTTGCTGAAACTTGTTGCACAAACATCCCCATTGCAAGAACAGCAGAAACAAAAGAACTGCCCTTTTTCAATATTTTTCTTTTCATGTTCATAGAATTTTCCTTTTAACGTTTATTGTATAAATTCTCCATGCAGCAAAACGTGCTTAATTTAAGTTTAGACGAACGATAGGCTCCTAAAGACCAAACTTTAAAATCTTCAAGAACAAGCACCTCTTGCCAATGACTCCTCTTGTCTACACTTATAAGCCAAACTAAAACATACAAAGGAAAACACTCTGATATACAATGAACGCTCACCAACAACAGAGCTTAATCACGATATCATAACGCCTACTATTGAAGACTATAAAACCTGTATTTTTTCTATCTTGTTAAGCAAGCTTGTCTCGTATTTCTTCCGGCGTTTTCTATACCATCAAAGCACTACCCCTTTTAGCTCAAGTACCTTAATAACAACGAGCCTTCATAACAATTTGACGATTTGATAAAACAGAAAAATTCGTTAGTTTGCCAAATGCAACGACTTTTATTCCTTCTTCAAAAGAAAATTTAATTTTTTCATCACTCCCCGTAAAATAACACCCTCCAAATGACATCTCATCATCTTTCAAAGCAAAAGAAAATATAAACACCATAAAAAACTGATATCTCTTGTGTACCCCCATAACAAAACTTTCCTTCAACATCGCAAAACCTTTGCACCTTTAGCACCACTAAATTCCGCGATATTTGTTACACTTAGTTTTTTTATGTTACTCTCAGTTTTTTAACAAATAAATTGACCACTTTCTAATTCAGAAAAATTGAAATATCGATCTTAACATCCATTTAAATACACCTCTAATGAGAATGAAAAATATCTTTAAACGAATGTCTTGAAAAGACATTCAACAATATATCACGCATTACCTATGATCTTCGACGCATTGCAAAACTTGAAAATTTATACAATACGCCGAATATATCATGACGATGCCCTTTATCTATTGAACAGCATTGAAGACACTCTTATTTTTCAATTTTACTATAAAAAATATGTGGCGCACTATTCCAAACCCACTTTTTGATATCAGGCGTCATCGCGATAACAGTATATTTCTGAAAGATAAACGCATAAGGTCCTTTTTGCATCAATTCACGTTGTAAATCAGCATAGAGTTGTGCCCGTTTTTGCGGATCTTTTTGAAACAATGCATCCTGAACCTTTTGATTCATCGTTTCATCCAAATACCCATATTGCCAACTAGGATAGGCGGTATTTTTTGCCTCAAGCCGATTATCTGGATTATAAACAAGACGTGAAGCCATGGTATGAGGATCCGCAGAATCATTATTCCATCCGACAAAAATCGTATCAAAAGCCCGTGCATAAAGTTTAGAAAACAACTGTGTACCGGCCATCCGTTCAATTTTAAGACGCACCCCCGCCTTTGCGGCACTATCTTGGAGTGACTGAGCAACTAACACCCTATAAGGAGCATTTGATACGAGAAAATTTGCCTCAAATCCATTCGGATAACCAGCTTCTGCTAAAAGCTGCTTGGCTTTTTGAATATCAAGTTTAAAGGGTTGCCCTTCTTTTTCATCTAAAGCCCCAAAGTTGCCAAGAGGAATAAAACTGGCCCGTGGAACACCAACACCTTTGAGAAGCTTCTTGCCAAGACCTTCATAATCTATGAGATAACGCATCGCCAAACGCACTTTTTCCTTAGCAAA
>NZ_JBHIRW010000050.1:0-6582 GCF_042197445.1 Bartonella sp. AA1HLJMS
AATGCGAGTTGTCCTCTATGACACATGCATACATTGGCTTCAAAACAGGTGATTGCAACGCGCTTTTTGTTTAAAAACATTTTATATAATTTGTTTATTGCACAAGAATTATTCTTGAGAGTTGTATTTCGATAATTTTTAAAAAGGAGGTCATAATCTTTTTGTGTTTTCAAATTTCTTCGTTTTTCAGAGGCAATTCCAAGTTCAGGCATATGCATATATTCAATATCAATGTTGTTTACAGCTTGCTCTAATTGTCTTTTCGAAAATCCGTGTTTTCTACTTATTGGATTTTTACGAACATCACATAAAGTTTTGATATTGTTTTCTATGAGACAACTAAGATAATTCTCAAGGGACCTACCTTCATAGCCAATGGTAAAAAAACAAAATTCCTCATCTTTAGCAGGCTGTATGATAATATGTTCGATGTTACACACGTTTAATTTCCTTATGTGAAAGGGTGGGGGTGCTCGTAGATATGCGGGGAACAAAACACCCCCATAAGGTTAAGCAGCTTTTGTTGAGAGTTGTTTTATCTCTCGTTCTATCTCTGCTAAAAAGGTTTCAACAGCTTGATTGATCTGTTCAATTTGTTGATCATCATGGAGAACACGCTTGACTTTCGTATCGCTTGTTATGTGACCATCTGCACCACGATCGCCCAGCCTGTCTTGGTCCCTAGATCAAGACATAAAATAGTTTGTGCGTTAGTGATCATAATCCCCTTTAAGGCTCTACGTATTTATGCGTGCGCATGGTGACGCGTAATCTATTAATTTGATCTCTTTATTTAATGCTTGTTTAAGAGTGTGAATGATGCTGTTGATGTTCATTACTATCTGTAGAAGCAGCAATAAAAGCAGATTGTGAAGATAATTTAGAATCACATGATTGCGTCCTATAAAAAAACGAGAAAAAGTCTTCTGCCTTAATCGGTGCTCCAATTCTTTTGGCTTCATTCAAAAGAATTGGGATATGTTTTGTTGGAATTCTCCCACCAGTTCCACCTTTTGATATAGGACGGAGCCAGGCATACACGCGTGTTCTATGAACCCCAAGCAGCTGAGATACTACCCTACGAACCCCACCTAACAGATTTATTATTTCCGAAAATTGTTTCATAGCACGTTATGTAGCGATTATAAAAACAATATCAAGAAGGAAAATTTATAATGAAACTACATGTTGCTAAATTAGAAAATGACGATTGTATACAACGTACCTACAATAAAGATATGACAATAAGTATCTCGCAATGGTTACAAAATGCCTTATCTGAAGCTGGATTAAGCCAATTAGGGCTTTCAAGACAGCTAACCGCTTCTTTAGGTCGCTCAATAGATCGTGCTGCCGTCAATAAAATGCTAAAAGGAACAAGAGATATTTCTGCTCGAGAATTATTAGAAATATCAAAGCTTACAGGTGCTTCTATTCCCACTAATCACTTAGTTCCTTTGATCGGATCTGTAGGAGCCGGAGGAGAAATAATCGCAATAGATTCTGGTTGTCTAGAAGAAGTAGAAGCCCCGCCATCTGCTCCTAAAGGAACTGTTGCTGTTCGCGTGGTAGGTGATTCTATGTTTCCAGCCATTGAAGAAGGAAGTCTTCTTTTTTATTCCTATCATTTGCTATCAGAAGATCTTATTAACAACCGCGCTATCATAAAAACTAAATGTGGAAAAGTTTACATCAAAGTATTACGTTTCGGAAAAGAAAAAGGGAAATGGGTTTTATCCAGTATAAATGGAAAATATGCCGATATCGTAGATGTAGAATTAGAATGGTGTGCACCTATCGACTGGATTAAGCCAGCCAAAATATGAATTAATATTTTTATACTTCTCTTCAAGCAAGCCTTTAGTTTATTACTTTAAAAAAATTTTTCAAAATCGCTACATTGGTATCCATAAACCACGCACAAACAATTGCCAAGAGGCGTTAGAGAGGAGAAATTATGGAAAATCCAATTCTTATAAATTCTGATGAAATTTTATTAGTTGTCTACGATGATGATCAAAACATTGGTCGGTCAGGACCTCTGGATGAAAGCCAAGTTCTAAAAATTATTGACGAGGCAAATAATGAAATCCAAATCTTTCGCATCAATCCTTCTTAAAAGAGCTGCGAAGATATATCTGAAGATATCGCAGAATTTTATCTTAGAGAACATGAAGAACAGTGTTTTAACGGAAACATACCTCATGACGTTATTTTACACATTACAGCATACGTTTTTTTTTAGACGATATAAAACAGCATGAATATAACGATGCAATGTATGATTCTTACGAACAACAACACCGTTTGCATCCTTGTGATGTGCTTTAAATTCTGAAGGGCGCATTTAAAAGCGCCGCCCCCTTTCATTCATCAATCCCATCAACATGAGGTTCGTAATGGAAAAGCCTATTGCTATCCAGCACAATACAATCAAACACGAAACCGTTCAAACGGTCAACGCACGTGAGTTACATGAATTTTTGGAAATAGGGAAAGATTTCTCTACTTGAATTAAGGATCGTATTCATCAATATGAATTTGAAGAGGAAAGTGATTTTATAAAAACACAAGATTTGCGGTCCACAAAATTGGGGAGCGCAAAATCTAGAGCTGTTACAGCCATAGACTATCACCCCACATTAGACATGGCAAAAGAGCTCGCCATGGTAGAACGTAATGAAAAAGGTAAACAAGCCCGTCAATATTTTATTGAATGTGAACGGCGTGCAAAGAAACCTTTAGACCTTGCAAACGCTTTAGAAGACTCTCTCTTTGTGAAAAAACTGCTTTTAGAAAGTGTCACACAATTAGAGACTTTAAAAAGTGAAGTGGGTATCCTTAAACCCAAAGCAGCTGCTCTTGAAAGTTTGCAACGTCACAACGGACTCTTCGGTCTTACAGAAGCCGCTAAAATACTCGAGATACAACCAAAACAATTCATTCTCTTCTTACAGCAAAAAGGGTGGTTTTACAGACGAGCAGCAGGTGGAAATTTGCTACCGTATCAAGACAAAATCCAAAAGCAACTTATGGATTGTCCGACCATCCACTTCAAACCGCAAATGGAATAGAAAAAGTTGTACCAGCAGCAGAAGGCATTGGTTTACAGTTTCAAGAGCTTATAAAGATAAAGCATGCATTAAGAGCAACAATCATGGAAAAGAAATACGAAATGACTGATGAAACAATAGAGTTTGCTGGAAAAACTCTTCACTGAATTAAAGCCTTAAGAGATTTTGATGCTATTAAAGCAGGCGACCTAGGCGGCTTTATACAAAAAGAAGACAACCTCAGTCATGATGGTAATTGCTGGGTAGGTGATGATGCAAAAGTCTATGGTTATGCCAAGGTTTTTGGTGATGTTTATATTGATAACATTTCTGGTATTTATGAAAATGCATGTGTTTTTGGTAGTGAATCTGTTACCAGAGAAACTAATATTTTTGGCAATGCGCAGATTTTTGGACATATTCGTGTTTTTGCCAATGCACAAATTTACGAAAATGCACAGGTTTCTGGTGTTGCATTTATTAGTGGAAAAGCTAAAATTTATGACAGTCCATTGATTTCTATCAGAGCAAAAATTGGAGGAAATGCCAAAATCCATGGTTATGCATTTATTCAGGGAAACGCAGAGATCATCAATGATGAAATCATCACAAAGGGCGAGAGGCAATAAACCATGGAAAAAAATACGAATTTACTGATGAAATAGACATTCTCTATCGTCGCCCAGTTCGTCGCATGCGTGCACTGAGAGACTTTGGGAACGTTTGTGTTGAATCCAATGCACATATTTTCGATAATACGCAAGTTTACGGAATAGCCGAAATTCACGGCAATGCAATATTTGTGAAAAAGCTCATATTGGTGGTGATGCTGTTGTATGTGGTAACACATGTATTTCAAGCAACACACATATTAGTTATAATAGAAAAGCCCGAACATATCCCTAGGAAAAGACAGAGCGTATAAGCCCTTTCTAACAGCCAAACCAGCCTTTTAAAACATGCGTGATTCACGCCACACGTGAATTGCGCGTAATGGAGGAAATCAAAATGAGTGAACAAAACACTAACCTAATAGAAATTGAAGAAACACATCATTTAGCCGTCGAACAAACTGCTATGGAATGTATTTTAAATAAAGCCTTAGAAAGTGATGTCAGTATTGACCGCTTAAAGCGTCTTCTTGATTTAAGAGAAAAAGAAATAGAACGACAAGAGCGCCAAAACTTTGTCCGTGATCTTTCGGCTATGCAGACAAAATATCAAAATATTGAAAAAACTCTACAATCACCCATACAAACAGCAAATACGCTATGCTTGATCAGTACATTGATGCTGTAAAGGACGGGCTTGCAAAATACAAATATATTAAACATTAAACAGAAAAAAAACGTTACCATAGAAATAATTCTGTCTCATCCTTCAGGAAATCAAATCTCAACAGAAGGAACATTTCCAATTGACAGTACAGGCTCTAAAAATAGTATACGATCAGTTGGTTTTACACTTACCTACGGGAGATACCTGTTATGCATGCTTCTTAATGTAGCAAGTAAAGAAGACGATACAGATGGTCAACCGCGAACCAAAGAAGGCGATACAAATAATCAAAAAGTTTCCTCTAAACAGATAAAGCAAATCGAATAATTAATTAAAGAAACAGGGACAAATGAAATTAGTCTTCTCTATTTTGCAGAAGCAGGAAAACTAACAGATATGTCTTGTGAAAAAGCAGAATTGGTTTTGGGGCATTTGGAAAGAAGAAAAAATATTCAAAAAGAAAAAGCTCTACAATCGCTCCCATCACAAGAGCAACAAACGGCGGTGTGAGATGGAGCAACGAACAGCAGAATGATTTTCAAGCAAGTCTAGGGAAAGTCATCGCATCAAACATTTACAACATACTCAATAAAAATACAAAAGGATTGCCTACGAGCAAATATGAAGACTACAAAATCAAACTCATAACAGAGCGTTTAACAGGCGAAACAAGCCCCTATTATGAAACTGAAGATATGAGATGAGGTATCGAACATGAAGAAGATGCCTTGAGAGAATATGGTTTCATTTATGATGTCAATATAACAAAGTGCGGCTTTATCCAACACTCCACAATAGAAATGGCGGGGGCTAGCCCTGATGGTTTCATTGGAGAAGACGGTTTAATCGAAGTCAAATGCCCGAGATCAGTAACACATATGCGCTTTTGTATAGGTGACGAAATCAAACCAGAATATCACGCACAAATGCAATTCCAAATGGCTTGTACAGAACGAAAGTGGTGTGATTTCGTAAGCTATGACCTACGTTTTACGGGGGAATTCTTTCACTTGCGCATGAAAGATTTTCAATCACGCCGTTTTGAAGGCGGTGGTATGCGTTATTTACGCTTTAAACGGTGGCTCACTGAACTAAAGAGGTCCATTGATGAAATTGACGCGGTGTATTTTGAAGAGGTGCGCCGGCATGTGGGTACAAACGCTTCTCATATTTACGGAGGCTTTCTAGCAACCTTAACAGCGTGGTGTGAACATCATCAGATACTATATGAAGGCATTCCTGTTGGCACAATTAAGAAGGCAACAACAGGAAAAGGAAATGCCTCAAAAGAAGAAATGATTTAGGCGGTGTGTACAAAAGGACATACGCCTAAAGACGACAACGAAGCAGATGCTTTAGCAATTTTATATTTAATGCAAGAAGAGGGTATACATGTCCAATAAATTACCGTGGACGGAGGCTATTTGCAGATAAATGGATTCTTGATCTTGCTTGTTTATTTCCCTTTGAGTGCAAAGTTTACATAAAGTTACGCTTGCAAATGCTTTATACTGGAAAACCACTTTTAAATAATATGAAGGTCCGGGCTGATTACACTGGCTGTTCAGTAAAAATGTTCATGAAAGCGTTAGAAGTTTTAATAAGCACAGGTCATATCGAACGTTTAGACGATGGGTGTTTATGGAGTTTAAAAGTTGAAGAAGAACTCAATAACTCTAATGAGAGTTTAGAGAAGGTATCGAAGACGTCACGGTCAAAGACGTTATCAGAGAGAGCAAAGAAAGCAGCGTAGGCAAGATGGGATAAACATACAAATGATGCTTGTGATATGCTTAACGATGCTAAAGCAATGCTTAATGATGCCCATATATAACATAAACAATAACAGTTATAATAAAAAACTAATACTATCGTATTAGCAAAAAAGAAATTTGTTCTGAAAATTTAGAAACAAACGAACAGGTTCATGAGTCAATAGAGATTCATACTTGCGGAAGCTAACCAGAGCAAATCACAACGGATGTAGAAAACCAACCTCCCAATCACAAGCAAAAGAACGTTCCCCAAAAAGCGAAGCGGACTAAATCAAAAGATGATTTTCGCTTACCTGAGGATTTTGAACCTAATTTGCAATACGCAATCGATAAAGGCTTAACCCATGATGAGGCGCTGTTAGAAGTCGAACGGTTCACAAATTACTGGATAGCAAACCCAGGTAAAAATGCAAACAAACGAGATTGGCAAAGGACTTGGTACAATTGGGTTACAAGCCCTATCGGAACGCTAGCAA
>NZ_JBHIRW010000051.1:0-6501 GCF_042197445.1 Bartonella sp. AA1HLJMS
GCATAAGGCATAAGGCATAAGGCATAAGGCATAAGGCATAAGGCATAAGGCATAAGGCATAAGGCATAAGGCATAAGAATATAATGAGATAATTTTTAAGATACAAAAAAATGCTCTCATTTTCCAAACCTTTTAATTGTTCTTGCCAATCTCCTGAAACTACTTTATTGATAGTTCTGTGTTTTTGATCGTCCACGCAACGGTCAAATAGGGAGTTGAAGCCCGAAAACTCAAACGTTAATTTACCCCACTTTGTGGGTATCCCGGAGTTCCGGGAGTTTTTGTTATGTCCAAGTGCTTGTCAGCACTAAAAGCAAAAAGCTGATTTGAGTTCAGTGCTTTCAACCTCCCGGAATACTCATGCGAGGGCGCTCGCAACTGGAGGGGAGCTTGAAGTGCAAACTAAAAATCCAGATTTCGCACTTTTTTAAAAAGTACCCAATCTTATAGTCTTTGAAATTATTTTGATTTTTCTTGCCAATCTTCTGAAATTGCCTTATGAATTGATCTGTGTTTTTGATCGTCCACGCAACGGTCAAATAGGGATTTGAAAGCCCGAACGCTCAGTACATAAATTTATCCCGCTTTGCGGGTATCCCGGAATTCCGGGAGCTTTTGCTATGTCCAAGTGCTTGTCAGCACTAAAAGCAAAAGGCTGGCTGAGCTCAGTGCTTTCAAACTCCCGGAATACTCATGCGAGGGCGCTCGCAACCGGAGGGGAGCTTGAAGTGCAAACTAAAAATTCACATTTCAATGATATTTCAATAGGTAAAAGAATCCGCCATAGACGCATTTCAATGGGACTTTCTCAAAAGGAATTAGGAAGCCATTTAGGTGTCAGTTTTCAACAAATCCAGAAATATGAAAAAGGTTTAAATCGTGTAAGCGCGGGGTGTTTGCTCGAAATTGCTAAAAAACTAGAGGTTCCTATGAACTTTTTTTATGCGGACCTTTTAACAGCAGATATTCCCACAAAAGAACATGCCTTACACCACGATCAAGATACCACCAGCGAAAAAGAATACGCACTTTTAAAAAACTTTAGAGAGCTCAAAGCGAAAAAACAAAAAGCAATCTTGTGGTTAATTTCTGATTAGACAAAAGCCCATCAATCGACATCCGTTGCCAATATTCCCCTCAGCCTAAAGCCTTGCCCGCCTGATACCACCACATCTCAAAAAACGGTTTACGACACCGGTTTACGACATCATAGGATAACAAACTTCAAAATAGGATAAAAACACCAAAACCTTGGAAAAACATCCCCACCCCTCTCACAGAATCTTATCAAAAGATCTCATCTGATTTAAACGCACAATTCCGATTGTATCATTATGATACCTTTTTACATTTACCTTGTCAAGTTTTTATATTTTTCTTTTGATATTTTTGTGTTTTTCTTTAAGGGAGCCACATCCCTCAAAACACCTTTTCTGCAAAATGCCCCTCATACAAAACACAATGTCTAAAACAACAAGAGCTAAAATAGGATTTCCCCTCTAAATAGGCTTTCATTGTATTGCTCATTCACCCACTTATTAAAAAAAAACACCTCTCAATGCTTCTCACACCCATTTCACGGATATCCCCCATACAAATATAGATGCAACTATAATTGTTAAGCTCCCCATAGAATATAAACGCCAACCACAATTTTTTTCTCTTCACATCTCTTTACACATCAACTCTGCAATCTGTTCACAGCCATTCCCCACACACTCTTCTCCAGAAAACGCACTTAACACCCCTCTTCATCCCAACTTTCTCCTCCATTCACGAAGACACTTCCCCCAATCCTCGCACCACATTCCATGCCATGATAAAAGCCCACACAAAGCACAAATCCCTCACTTCATTTTACAGATTCACATTTTTACGCTTTTACATCTTTACAGAACGCAGCCAAAGGAAACTCCCAAACCACCACGCGACAATTTGATAAAAACAAAATACCTTTCCAACAATCTCAAACAACAGATTTCTGTAAAGAGTTCATATGAATTTGATTGTTTAGATCTCACTATTAGATTGGCATATAGAGCCGTAGAACAGAAAATAATTTTCTATAAGACAGAAACGATAAAAGCGCTATATAACTGAGATAGAACATGAAGGATTGCAAACAGATAAAACGACATCTTTCTTCGTTACAACACTGAAATTGTAAACGAGACGACGAATAACTGTCATCTGAATATGCAATTTTCATATCTGCAAATTTTTATTGATTAATTCAATCCCAACACTTCCCCTGAAACACATTTCTTCATTATCTACTTTTTTGAGACAAACCGGTAAAGGGGTTTCATCGATTATAAGTGCGGATATAATAACGCGTTACTCCAACCTCATCATAAGAAACCATAGACATGATACCTGTCTTTATTGGCGTTATTTGATAAGTCAAGATTACACCATTTTGCTGTTTGTTTGGTTGATCTGTATAGATCACGTTATATCCATTCCGTCGCAAGAGATCAATAAATACAGGAGTAAAGTTGTCTTCTGTTTTATTTTTTTTCACAATAAGTGTTGTTGTAGCGGGCGGTAAAGGTTTTTTAAGATTACGAACAAAATCGTTAGCAATTAATTTTACATCATCTTTCGTAATATTTGGACTGACATAACTTGATGAATAATTACTGATAGATGCACAACCAGCCACCAATACAAGCGGTAACGGAAATAAATATTTTGACATCTTAACTCCCCTATTAATTGCATTCTCTTCTGAGAAGCTCCTACACCAGAAATAAGAGCCTCCTTTCAAAGAATAGCCTTAACAACATACTGCTTTACTATCAAGCATTAGTTAATCACTTTCTCGCTTGTTAAAAAAAACGACCACCATCTCTCATAGTACTCAAAGCTTATGTTTAAGACACAAAATATATATGTTAAAAGTACGAAAAAACACATGTAAAGCATGTAGTATACATATAGTATATGTATACTTACTTTCATGGTGTGTTGCATTACATATTATTTAAGACAAATTTATCAGTAAAGAAGTACAGACTTTGGATGACTTTCCAAGCAATAAAAATGATATTTTTATCCCCATATCATTGAAATTATAACTTGATCGAAGAATAATTATTTTTTGAATATCTAGGCTTTTACGAGCCATTTAGATCCCGACTTTCCCCCACTATCTACCAATTTTTACCGATGTTGTTTCTTTTTTGGTTTTTCATTTACGCTCATCATTAGTTGTTTTATGTGTTTTTTGAGACAATTGTGAAGCTCTACCTCAAAGCAACGAATGAAATTTCCAAAACACCACGCAACAATTTGATAAAAACAAAACACTTCACAACTTAAATTCCACAAGCAAGCTTATCTCCACCTCTTTTCATTCTTTCTCCATCTCAAGGGGAAGATGCCCCCTCACGCTATCCTTCATCCGTTCGCACCACCACCTCTTAGACACACCATCCTAACACTACCCACACTCACTTTCTTTCATCCCCCTCAAATCACACTCTCTTCTCCAACCAACGCACAGCACCCTTCATTTCCCCTCCATTCACGAAGACACTTCCCCCAATCCTTCTCACCCCTCCATATCATGACAAAAAACACGCACAATATATGAACCCATAAATCCTCCGCTTCACTTTTACAGATTCACATTTTTACGCTTTTACATCATTACAGAACAAAGCCAAGGAAAGCTTCATCCACCCCGTACCACTCTATAAACAACGGTCTGTAAAGAATTCAAATGCTTGCCTAGCAAGTTTCCACCACTGACCACTCATTCGTTTCAGATCACCCCCTTCAAAGAGCGGTGTTTTTACCTCATGAATAAGATAATGAGCGAACCGTCTTTAGAAAAAAGAAAAGGCATGGAGATATCAAATATATCAATGGTCATCATCGACTGTCGTGTTAAGGGGTGTTAACTCTTTATTTTTCTTAATTTTTACAACGCCAATAATTCCGGTGGAAATAATTAATGCGGACATAGCTAAAAAAGAGCTTAACAATCCCATGAGTGCCAAAAGTCCCGCAATAAAGCCAGACATTGCTTCGGCAGAGTTCGCTAAAGTTGAAAAGGTTCCAAAACTCTTACCAAAATCTTCACGACGAGAATATAATTGAATAGCTGAGACTAAACCAATATCCACAAAGGCACCAATAAATCCTAGAACAAATGCTAACACGAGAAGGAATTTTAAATAAAGTCCAGCAGCTAAGGGCATAACAAACAGAATAACCCCATAAAGAAGCCAAAATATCATGAGCTTCAACGATGTAATATTTAATATAATTTTACTATATAACAAACCACCAACAATAGTTCCAACAGCCATGAGAGAAAAAATATAACTCACAAGGCTCTCCTCTCCCCCCACAAAAAGAACAAAAGCTGGAATTAAAAATCTTAAAATTGCACCCGTAAAGAGAATAGCAAACGACGATCCAACGAGCGTAATAAATAAATTATTATTTTCTGTAGAAATATATTTAAGATATGAAGCTGTTTCTCGATAAATTTTTATAAAATTGAATGATTTATTCTCGCTTGAATTTAAATTCATGAGATTAAATAACACGATAATAGATATAAAATAGGTAAAAAAATCAAAAATGAGTACTACCGATTTATTTGCTAAAAAAAGCAGTATGGAACAAACCAAAGGGCCAATGACGGCTGCCGTTTCCATGATAATTTGAGCAATGCTATTGGCCTTTGTAAGATCTTTTATTGAAAACATTCTGGGAATAGCAGCTTGAAAACTTGGTTGGAAAATACTTCTTCCTATCGTTGTACATATTGCTGCAAAAATAAGAACAATGATATGTGCCGTACCTGTTATATAAGTTATAAAAACAAACAATGAAGCTAATAATCTAACAACTTCACTTAAGATCATATTTTTCTTCAAAGAAAAATTATCCGCTAACCAACCGCCTATAGGGCCAAAAAAGAGAAAAGGGATAAATCGAAAAAAATACACAAGACCTGTAAAAAAGGTGTTATCTGTTAATTCTAAGACCAGTAAAATAAAAACAACTTCATAAGCATAATCACCAACTTTGGAAATAAAGAGAGAGCAAAAAAGAGCTAATGGACTCTTTTTTAAAAACAAATTCATATCAACCATCCGATATTAAACTTTGCTACACTTAAAGTTACACTTCCTTCGCTACAATTGGTGATATGAACTTCAGAAGAGTCTTTTATTCTAATAAATCGCTTAATAAGTTAAGTGAAAACTTTTAAAGAAATACTCCTCTTGATATAAGCATTTACTCTAATATCAAGTAATATCTTAAAAAAGAAAGAATGTAAAAATTATGAGATCACAATCTTCCATATTATTACATTGACCTCCACCCCACGTCTCAAAGAATGAAAATTCCCAACCAGCACTAGTCTACAATCCCACAATAAAAAGCAACTTTCCCCACAAAATAAAGCTTACACCCAACCACTTCTCAAACGATAGCACGTCATCAGGCTCGACAAATCAAGCCCTATCTCCTTAAAAACCGCCATCCTTCACGCATCTCTTTGCAACACCGCCTTACCCACACTCTCCCCCTATCCATGCGCACTCTCTTCATCCTCCATTCCTCCTTTTTCTCTCCCATCACACACTTAACAACTTAACAGCACTCTTCCTCTAAACTTCCATTCACGAAGACACTTCCCCCAATTCTCGCACCACATTCCACGCCCCCAAAAGCCCAAAGTGACCAAAAACACGCACAATATATAATCCACAAATCCCCCCACTTCACTTTTACAGATTCACATTTTTACGCTTTTACATCTTTACAGAACAAAGCCAACGAAAAGTTCACCACCCCGCACAGCTCTATAAACAATAGTCTATAAACAAACCCAGCTTTTTGCCTAGTACCCTTACAATCTTCAGCCCCCCCCTCAAACGACAGCACTTCATCAGGCTCAACAAATCAAGCCCTATCTCCCCTCGCCATCCTTCACGCATCTCTTTGCAATACCCGCCTTACCCACAAACTCTCCCTCCTATCCATGCGCACTCTCTTCATCCTCCATTCCCCCTTTTTCTCTCCCATCACACACTCACAACTGAACACCCCTCTTCCTCCTAGCTTCCCCCTCCATTCACGAAAACACTTCCCCCCAATTCTCGCACCACATTCCATACCATGACCAAAAACACGCACAATATATAAATCCATAAATCCCCCACTTCACTTTTACGGATATACGTTTTTACGCTTTTACATCTTTAAAGAACAAAGCCAACGAAAGGTTCACCACCCCGCACCACTCTATAAACAATAGTCTATAAACGAACCCAGCTTTTTGCCTAGTACCCTTACAGTCTTCAGACACCCCCCTCAAACGACAACACTTCATCAGGCTCAACAAATCAAGGCCTGCCCTCAAATATTCTAGCTCTTCACACCCCTTCAAAGAGCAGTGTTTTATGGCATAAATAGAATAGAAAATTTTTGATTTTTCTTGCTAATCTTCTGAAATTACTTTATCACTTAAAG
>NZ_JBHIRW010000052.1:0-6261 GCF_042197445.1 Bartonella sp. AA1HLJMS
CTAAGAGACTGTAAAGCAATCCATTGGACTCGAAGAAGACGGTTTCTTGGAAAAGACGTCCTGCATATTGAAATCCTTTGGTTGCTGCTTTGTCCAGTAAATTCATTAATTGTGTATCATTGAGTGGATTTGTTATAAGCGCTTTTGATAACTCATAGGGCATTTGTGTGATCAAATTGGCAATTTCACTCTGATAAAGTCCTGTGGTAAGAGCTATTGAAGTAATAATACTTATCCTTAGGAAACGGTTTACGAATCCGGAGAGAGGCATATCTATAGCGCCACGGATGATGAGCCATCCGTAGATGATGAAAGCGATTGTGATTCCAATTGAAACAAAGGGTGTAATTGTAGCTATTGTTTTTGAGGAAATATCCGTGACATATGTTTTTGTTATCTGATCAATTTTATTGAAAAGTTGCGTGAACACTGTAAAGTCCATGGAATTCCTCTTTAATGAATTTTCAACTTTTTATATGATTTTTAAGCATTTTTCGTTGAACTTTTTAAGGATAAAATGAAACTTCGTAGACCTTTTTGATCTATGAGAGAGAATTGAGTATTACGCATTAACTTTTTCTTTTTACGAGCATACAGGGAAATAATATACAAAATGTTATTATAAAAGCTTTACCTAATAAATCTTATGGTAGGCATTTTCGTGTTTTTACTATTCAAAATTTTTATGTTATGCTTATCTTTCTGTTGTTTGATAAGTGTATGTTCAGCATTGCGTAAATGTGTAACCATTTGTAGTTTTGCTGTTTCATTTTGTAGCATAGCAAGCATTCCAATTATATGTGCTTGTAACTCGGCAATACTTTTTAGATCTTTTGTTGTCGTGATTTCTTTTAATAGTTCTTCAATTTGCTGAAAACGATTGTTTGCTTCTTGAAAAGTTTTTAAACTTACGGCTTTATCAGTGATGGCTGCATATTGGATGCGCTTGTTGATAAAACTGCTAGATTCATGGATAGTGACAGGAATTTCTTCTTCTTTTAAAATATTTTCAAGTGATGTAGATAGAGCAGAAGGTTTATTTCTATTGTAGAGATTCTCTGGATTTTTGAGAAAAAAGCTACTGTGATCTGTTTGTACATTTTTAAGTTTTTTAGTATCGAATTTTTGGCTTCCCGTTATAGACTCGTGTATCTTTTTTACTTCCTCAAGGTGTTTTTTTAGCATATCGAGAAGTTGGGCATCAGATGGCGCTTTCTTTTGCTGTGGAGTTTTTTTAGACTTTGATCTATTTGAAGATGATTTCCCAAAAAAATTGGGCCACGTCGTTGGAATTGATGCTCCCAAATCCGCCGCCCCAGCGCCCCAAACCCAAGCCATCGCTGGGTTTGAAATCCCTAAAGTTATTACAACTATTATTGAAATGACCTTTTTTTTCATGTTTCCCTCCTGTCATTTTTTGCGTGCTGTAAGAAAATTGGCAACCATATTGCTGGATCATCACCAACTTCTGCGATAATGCTTTCGGCTAACTCTGCGTTATCAGGTGTACCTGATAACACCAAGAGCTCGTCACTAAAGTCGTGTTCGATGGTTTTTCCATCGCGTGTCAGGTGGAATTTACCAAGATTCAGTTCTGCAAGCGCAGATTGATCACCCTGCTTAATGAGGAATTGGCGACTAAACTCACCAAGTCCTTTAACGAGTTCAAATTCGGCATCTGTTAGTTTAAAGCCTTTTGTATAATCTTCATAATTTGCTTTGGGATTGGCTAGAAAAATGTAAGTTGCACACTGTTGAATGAGTGTTTTGGCAATATTACTTTCCAAGGCATCGCTAGGCTCTTGTGTTGCATAAACAAAAATACCATTTTGTTTACGGATAGTCTTTTGTTTATTTTTCGCTAAATCTTCAAAGTACGGATCTTGCAAAGGCTTCCAAAACTCGTCAAAGATATACATAAATCGCTGTCCGCTAATCATGCCTTCTGTGCGGTAAAGCAAATACATCATCACTGGAGTGCGTGTTTCAAAATTATCTAAGAATTCCGTGATATCAAAGCCGTAAATTTGATGTGTTGAGAGATCAAGAGCATCATGGGGATTATCAAATAACCACCCATAATCACCACCTTCACACCATTTTAGTAAGCGAGCATGAACAGATGGGTGAGCATTATAATCACTTAAACGTGGATTTGGTAAAAATTGTACTAGAAAGGACAAACGACGGAGTGATCGGTCAATATTAGCACTCATAACAGACATAACTGCTTTGTTAATTTCTTCTTCGTCGTGATGCGTGACCTCACCACCAGCTTCTGCCAATTTTTTAACAAATTGTTTCAAAAAAATCAGATTTTCTTGTGTTGGTGGGAGTTGGAAAGGATTGAAACCACTTTTTCTGCTTGGCTTGAATGTTAAATATTTTCCACCCATCGCTCGAATGGCAATTTCCATGCCACGATCTTTATCAAAAACAACAGTTGTCGGCTTAAATTTTTGTGCTTGTGCTAACAAAAAGCCGAGTAACACGGTTTTACCGGAACCAGATTGTCCGATAAGTGCGGTATTACCAAGTAAACGTTTATCTGTCGAGTCCTCTTCAAGTTTGGAGGCATGAAAATTGAAATAAAGCGGTGTTTTACTGGTTGTTTTAAGAATTGTGACGGCTGGACCCCATGGGTTACCAGTGGGTTTTCCTGACATAAAATTATGAAAAGATGAAAATGATAAAAAGTTCAATGATGTAATCGGAGCAGGACGCGGTCTCCATTTCCAATTGCCAGGAAGTTGTGCCCAATAGCCAGCCTCTATTGCTAAGTCTACAGGTTTGGGCAGTACCGCAACGTCTAGTAATGCTGCACTTGCTTTGGCCATATGGTCGCGAACTTGTTGAATTGTATCACCATAGATCGTCAATGTGCAGTGATGTTCTCCCATGACAAAATGCCCACTGATAAGCTGGTTTAGTGCTTCGTCAATTTGTTCAATTTGGCTCGTTGCCACATCTCGTGCATCAATAAGATTACGCTGATGCCGTTGTAAATAATCTTTAGCAGCATGTCGGGAGAGAACTGAAAAGCTCTGCGTCAATACGAACTCGAAGTCACTTTCCAACAAAACATTCAATTGTCCTGGTTTGGTTGTTGCATCATATTCTTTAATTTCCAGCATTCCAAATCGACGCATTCCACTGGTTGTTCGCAGTTCACCAAGAGCGCCCCATTTTGAGAAAAAAGGTCGATTGACAGACATATAGTCAGCAAAACGGTCATGGCAAATTGGCATAGGGCGATATTCACCATTGACAAGCATTCCAAGGAATTCAAGTGCAGAAGAATAAGCATGCCCATTTTTTTCATAAGCACCAAGAAGTTCTGCACCGTAACGGTTTAAAGATTGGCCTAAAGTACGATTGATGTCATTGAGTTCTTTGATACACGAGTCTTGTCGCATCTTTTTTTGATCAAGCGTTTCACGTTCATGTTGAGAAAAGAACGACATAATTTTATCCGCTATCGGTTGAAAAATGACCGTCAGATATAAATCATTGACCATCAAATTATAACCAGTAAAGCTTTGCCGATATTTTTCATCAAGTTGATAGCAAAACATTTGATCAAATGTTGAATCAGGATATTCATAAACACGGCGGCGCACAATATGTGTCCAAAATGATAAATTGGCTGATGCAATACCCCGTAGAGTATTATTAAGCTCTTTTATCCATTGAAAAATATCTTCTTCTGAAGCGCTTTGATGTGAACGCCCGTCAATCTTCCAAACTGACAAATATTCCGCATTTTTAGTAGAAATAATCGTATCTGTAATATGATGTGAATAAGGTAGAAACAGGCTTACAGGTGCTTCTGATGCAAGGCGTTTGCTGCTTTCAACAGCTGTCATGTTTATCTCCTTTTACTATAATCAGAGGGACTATAACTTGATGCGCCCCAAAAACCTTTGTTGCGATTGCGAAATTTAGTATCGATCCATAACCACCAGATACGAAACGCCTTATCATCGTTTTTAGTAATTTGCACCATAATGAACCATAATGGAGGTGCCATAATCCACAAAAAGATACTTACTGTCATGGCAATAACAGCGACCCCCATAACCATAACGATAAATGGCATCATGGGGACACCCCATATCGTTGGAACACGTGTTGCTCCTTTGAATAGGGGGAATTCTTTTTGCTCTTGTGATTTCATGGGGTGCTCTTGTCAGTAGAGGTAAAATAATATGTGGCTAATATAAAAGGCTGCACCAGCAATAATGACGCTGAAGGCCCATCGTATAAATGTAGCTCTTGCGATGATGCGAAATATATAAATAAGCAAAAGTAATAAAAGAATAATGAGGGCAACGATAGGAATAAGTACACTTAATCCATATTGCATTCCTATGAAGGCATCCAAGCTCTCTGTTTCCGTCTGAGCATATGCAGATTGCGTTATTAATAACATCATTGAAGTGATGATAATAACATTAATCCTGTTGCACGTCTTCGCTTGAAACGTATTTGATTGTTTCATATTCTTTATCCCCTTTTAATTAAAGTTGCTATAAATAATATTCCTTTTTTCAGTATGGCTACATTATTACTGGTACACACCTATAATCGATGGGTATTAAAAACATTACGTATTATACATGATTCATGAATTACCTTTCAATAATATTGCAGTAAGTTTTGTTGTAGAGGGTACGATAACACTGATTGTCTATTGTATAAGCGTATTGTGTTGTATTATTTATAATTAACGCCATTATGCCTTAAATAGCAGAGTAACAAGTTGGGTTGCAGAACCTGCGATGACAACACCGATTGCCCACCGTACAAAAGTATCTTTTCCGATGTAACGTCCCGCATAACCAATTGCTAAGCACAACAGTATAACGGCAGCAGCGATAGGGATAATCACTTTTAAGTCTGTCTGTAAACCTTCTAAAGCGCCTTCTGCATTTTTTAAAACACTCGCTTTGGCTTGTGCATGAGCAGAACTATTCATAAAGAACGCAGTCATAACTGCAGAAATTGCGGTGATTTTGTTGTTACTTTTTGATTGAATACTAGTTAATTTTTTCATATTTCACTCTTATTAAATCTAGATAATATTTTTATATAAATAAACATATTGTATTTATAATTGATGTCATTATCACGTTGTTTTAAATAGCAGAGTAACAAGTTGGGTTGCAGAACCTGCGATGACAACACCTACTGCCCAACGTACAAATGTGTCTTTTCCGATGTAGCGTCCCGCATAACCAATTGCTAAACATAGAAGTATAACGGCAGCAGCGATAGGGAGAATTACTTTTAAGTCTGTCTGTAACTCTGTTAGAGCATTTTTTGCATTTGTTAAAGTTTTTGCGGCTTGTGCATGAGAAGAACTATTCATAAAGAATGCAGTCATAGCAGCAGAAATTGCGATGATTTTGTTGTTACTTTTTGATTGAACACTAATTAACTTTTGCATATTTCACTCTTATTAAAATCTAGATAATATTTTTATATAAATAAACATATTGTGTTTTATAATTTATAATTAACGCCATTATTACGTTGTTTTAAATAGCAGAGTAACAAGCTGGGTTGCAGAACCTGCGATGACAACACCGATTGCCCACCGTACAAAAGTATCTTTTCCGATGTAGCGTCCCGCATAACCAATTGCTAAGCACAACAGTATAACGGCAGCAGCGATAGGGATAATCACTTTTAAATCTGTCTGTAACTCTGTTAGAGCTTTCGATGCATTTGTTAAAACGGATGGTTGGGCTTGTGCATGAGCAGAACTGTTCATAAAGAACGCAGTCATAGCAGCAGAAATTGCGATGATTTTGTTGTTATTTTTCGATTTGAGATTAATTAATTTTTGCATATTTCACTCTTATTAGAATTTAGATAATATTTTATATAAACAAACATATTGTACTTTAAAATTTACAATTAACGCCATTATGGCTTAAACAGCAGTGAAACAAGCTGGGCTGCAGAACCTGCGATGACAACACCAATTGCCCACCGTACAAATGTGTCTTTTCCGATGTAGCGTCCTGCATAACCAATTGCTAAGCATAATAGTATAATAGCAGCAGCGATAGGTATAATTTTTTGAATATCGCCTTGTAAATCCTTTAGAGCTGTCTCCGCATTTTTTAAAGTTTTTGCTTGGGCTTGTGCATGAGCTGAACTACCCATAAAAAATATGGTTAAAGCTGCAGAAAATGCAGCAATTTTATTACGAGCTGTTGTGTGAAGAATATTTAATTGTTTCATGTTCTTTAT
>NZ_JBHIRW010000053.1:0-6134 GCF_042197445.1 Bartonella sp. AA1HLJMS
TCCTCAAGCAGCTGTTTATCTTCTGCCCCTTATAGGGTTGATAATCTTTATTTATGTTCTTTTCCTTTTATCGCAGCAGAACAAAGTATGAGAAAACCTATTCTTATTGTCGACCCTTTCTCCACGGGTGCCCTCTATGGCCCTGCTTTGCAAAAATTAGGCTATGCTTGTTATGGTGTTGTCTCTCAAGCAGCTCCTTTTTCACACTATATGCTTTCTTATCAGGGAAAGGGCATGGCAGAAGCGAAGCTTCATAGTGTCGATGAGATAAAGAAACGCTTTCCTATCGGCACGATAGAGGCTGTAATAGCGGGTGCCGAAAGAGGTATCTATTGTGCAGAGAAATTGGCGGCTTATTATGGTTGTCTTGGGAATAACCCCTTGACTACCGATTGGCGACGGAAAAAAGCAGCGATGCAAAAACGCCTTTGTGAAAATGGTTTATCTTACATCCGATCAAAGATTCTTACAAAAAACGATTGTACTTTCGATGGTTTTGAAAGCCACAGCGGCTATGTGGTAAAGCCAAATGATTCTGCAGGGAGTGATGGTGTTTTATTTTTCTCTAATCTTGAGGAAGTAGTAACGTGGACCTCTGAAATCGACTGGAAGAAAAAAAATATTTTTGACGCACCTAACGAGGCTTATTTGCTCCAAGAAAGATTGGAGGGAGAGGAATACATCGTCGATGCCGTTGTAAAGGGAGAGGCTATAAAAATATGTAGTTTGTCACGATATAAAAAAGGTATTCATAATGGAAGTACTTTTGTTTATGAAACGCTTGATGTACTTGATTCTCAAGATCCCTCTTATGCCCCTCTTATCTCTTATGCAAAACAATGCATTCGCGTGCTGGGAATTGAATATGGACCTGCGCATATGGAAATCATGCAAACAGCTCGTGGTCCAGTGATGATTGAAGTAGGAGCCCGACTCCACGGAGGAATTGCACCCACCTTGTTCGCACATTGCTATGAAGATGATTTACTTGAAAGCTCCGTTAACCTTATTGCAGGCGTGTTTTCGCAAACCCCAAGTCGCTTTAAGAAAAAAGGGCGTATTATCTTCCTTATCAACGAGATCGACGGTCATATTATAAAAGATGTTAACGTATGGCGGCAAAAGCTTCATTCTTGGGAAAATGTGGTTCATTTTACGCTCTTTTTTAAAGAAAACGAGCCCCTCCCCCTAACCATCGATTTAAATACCTGCCCTGCCATTATAGCAATTTGGGGACACAGTGATGATGAATTATCAGCTTTGGAGAGGGTCATTCGTAGCAATTTCTTATAAAATACAACAATTGGGAGGAAAACATGGATTCAGCAGCGCAAATAATTGAAAATATAGACAAATATGAAAAATGGAAGCAGGTCGTTTTTAAAGAATTCGATGCAACCATGAATAACACAATTAGACCTTTTCCCTGCCTATTCGGTGTAAATGGATACTCAAAAAATATGCTTAGATTTGGGTTCTACAATAAGTTGACCGCAAAAAATATGATGGAAGACCTGATAACTTATTGCGATAACTATAAAAGTTTTGGAAAGAACACATCTTTTGTTGCATTCGAGAAGCCTGCCCCCGTACAAAGTATCGAAGTTTATAGAGAAAAATTCTGGTCTATACTTAAAGATTTGCGAACTCTTGATGACCAAGAATGGCCTAAGCATATACCAAAAAATATGTACAATCGTCTATGGGAGTTCTGCTTTCATGGCGAACCTATGTTTATAGTTTGCAATATCCCGTCTCATATAAACAGAATAAGTAGGAGAAGTTCTACATTTATGTTAACTTTCCAGCCTAGGTGGGTTTTTTCTGATCTGCTCGATACAGAACAAAAAGCAAAAAATGCATTCTCCGCTGTAACAAAAAGACTTGAACCTTTTGATATTATCACAAAATCTCCTTTTTTAGGAAAATATGGCGAACCCCAAAATAGAGAATGGACGCAATACTTCCTGCAAGATAATAATATTGAATCCCCACCTTGCCCATATCATATAATGGAGCACGATAATGACTAAATTTTCTAAAATTAAATTAAATAAAAATATCTATGATATATTCAAAATGATGCTTCCAGAGCAAGGATCAATAGAGATACAAAAAGATTTTCCAAAAAAAATACACGATTGGCATATTCACCAGGTCGATGAAACTCTCTTAATTATAGAGGGTGAGTTAGATTTTTTCTATAGCGAAAAACATATAACCTGTACACCAGGAGATATTATACATCTACCTGCCAATACAAGGCACAAATCAATTGCGGCAGATGTAGGATGCATATATGCAATTGCTACAGAAAATCTCACTATTGGAGATATTAGAGATGGGTAACCGCACGCTCTTTAATGGATTCTTTCTCATACAGGATTTTATTCTTTTACTCCTGCCTCCCATAATGCGCCCATAGATTCTGCGGAAAATAAGGCTATGAAGTTTACGTCCTCTACCCAAACCAACGTGGAAACTTTTCAGAAACCGCATTTTACAGTACAAAATAGAACGTTATTCTTTAGGAAAAAAAATGGATCAAGCTTAACGGATTAAACAAAAAGGAAATAATTTTGTTTACAGCTTTATTGTCGAGCATTCACGAATGGATTCTGGTATTATCTCTATCTGAAATTCCCTACAAGCATGAAGCAGAAAAGTTATCAAGCATATTTAGTATACCTAATGAAAACTGCTATTACCATGCGTGATGGCTCTAAAATGTAGATGGATTTGAATTTTTAAATAATTTTTAACTCTTGCATCACTTTATTTCCATACTTTTTAAATAATATTCAATAACTTAATTAAAATAAATATTTTTATTTTGGGTTTTGTTGTGTTGTTAATCTAAAGCATGTGAAGAGAATATATTAAAGAATTAAAATATTTATATATCGAAATTGAAGATGTCCTATTTTACCCAAAAAAGAACTATTATGACATAGGTGAATTTAGCTATTAATCTTTTGTTGCCAACAAGTGGTAAAATGATGCTGAATGTAGAAAAAATTGCATAAGAACCTTTAACAAAAATGATTAAAATTTAGATAGAATTACAAGGTATAAAATAGAATTTATTCCATCAGCGCTGCAATTTTTTCTGGTTAATTTATTCTACCAATATCATTAAAGCTTTCTTCTAATGACATCGTCTATCATTGGAAGGAGATATATGATTGTTTTTCGAATTGTGACAGCACAGAAATTTCGTGATTTATTTTGTCCATTAAAAGATGTTTGTTAGTTGAGTAAGTTAAAAAATACATAGCATTCCGTATAATGTAGTGTGTATGTATAAAACTTCTCAGGATGATCGTGTTATTTAGGAAAGATTTTACAGCAATTACGAGTATCTCTAGAATGAAAAGCACTGATTTTTAGAACAGAGAAAAACATTGATTATAACAGTTTATTAGGCTAAACGCAGAATATTATTCTAATAATTGATGGTTAATTGTAACGGGATAGTTTTTTGATAATCATAAAGAAAAAGGTATAGAGCGTGTTTCTTTTAGTTAAGGAAAAGTATTGCTCATTTTTCTTTCTAAAAGTAAGCAAATTCAAAGATAATTTTTTGTTCTTGTAGTGGTGAGAAAATAATTGTCGAAGTCAGTGAAGGGGAGATTCTAATAGATTGTTACAACGTTTAATAAAAGTTGGAATACTTAAAAATTCTTAGTTCCTATGATGATTTAAGAATACCAGATTAGGATACGGAGAATTCAAGAGCTCAAAACTTTGTGATAATATTGGTTTAGAATTACATCTTGTTCATTCAGACGAGATGAGCCAATTATTATATGTCACAGAGACATATGGGTGGAAAATTTAAAAAAAGCTTATCCAGAATCTGACTTAAAGGTTATTGGAACTTTAGTAGTAAGATTGGCTTGGTCTCATGTTTCTCAAAAATTAGCAACCAATCTTGTTGTGACTAGACTAAATTTGGAAGATCTGCTCACTGAGCGTTTTTATAATATTATGAAATGATAAAAATATTAATATTTCTTCTTGTCTGGGACATGAAGCCGGTGCTATTTGTATTTATTATCCGTTACACCATTGTCCGAAATATATTTTAAGTGGTTGTCACTTGAAATATGCCTTGGAAAATTATTTGGCAAGAGAGCGTACCTATATGTATTGGAAAGTAATTTCCTATTATTTGTCTCAATCTATGGGTACAAGGTTGCCAAGTATAGAATTCATGCTGACAGATGACTTTCAAAAAATAAGTGCCTATAACGCATTTGAACTAAACTTTTATGAAAAACTGGAATTTAGTACCGAACCATATTCGACAATGGAGAAAATCATAAAATGCCTTGAGTCTCTGTTTAAGAGGGAGGAGGCTATTGCGTAATTCTGTTTTTCTTATGATTATGATTGGTTGTTTGACGAGTTTTTGTGCTAGTGGTGTATTATCTATTGGCCTTTCTTTGTTACAATTCCAAGATACAACGGGAGAAGCGTCTGCTACTTTAAATGTCGTTAATTTAATCGCAATTGGAATTGCTGGCTTATGTTTGGGAAACGTGTTGGCGCACTATCAAGGCTTTATAATTGGGTTTTATAGTCAAATTATTTGCGCTTGTTTATTGTCTTTCTTATTATTTATGAACAATCCAGTACTTATTTTGTTTGTATTTTTTTTACTTGCTCTCTTGATGGGGGCTGATAACCCAAATAACAATAGTGCCTTGAATCAGCTGATTCCAGCTCCCAAACAAAAAGCTGGAATTTTTGCATTTTACACTAGTTGCTGTCAGTTTTTTGTTATTATATCCCCATTGCTTATATATTTTATAATTGCGCATTTGGGGCACAAAATAGCCATAGCCTTTATTGTATTTATCTATCTTTTGAATGCCAGCTTATGGTTTCGTATAAAGTCTATACAACAACTAAACAGAGCAAAAGAGCTATTAAAAAAGCCATCTCAAAAAGCTTATGGAGTTGGGTTCAGGTGCCTTTGGCGGATTTCTGCGTTGCGTTTTTTAACGATTAATCGTATTTTGAATAATTCTCTCTATACGGGGCCTATTGTTTTATTGCCACTTGTTCTTGCTTCTATAACATCAGATAATATAAAATTTACAGCTATTCAAAATTCTATTTTTGCTTTGTCAGCACTGGGTTTTGTGATCAATGGTCTTATCTCATCTTATTATTTACGGAAATTTCCATCTTTAATTCGTTTTTTTGTATGGGGGGCACCAGCTTTTGCCGTGATCGCAATCTCTTTTGTTTTATATTTAAATTTTACTCAATATTCCCTTTATATTATGGGATTTTTATTAGGTATTGGGCAATTTTATTTTAGGGTATCGGGCATAACAATTGGACAAGCTATCACACCTAGTGAAAATTTAGCCGAGGTGATTTTGGCAGGCGATGCCAGTGTACGCATCATAACAGCTTTATTCTCTATTGTGCTTTTATATGCAGGAAAATTTTTTTCATTTTCTATATTATACGTCCTGTGTGTATTTATAGGCTTTTGCGCCCCTTTATTTATTTTGCACGGACTATCTATTTACATACAAAGCTTAGAGATAAAAGAAAGCGCCGCATGAATGATGTTCAATTATTATATTACGTCAGCCTTTTTTTGATTATCGTATAGATAAAAATTTTGTACAAATATTCATGACATTAATTTTAAATAAACACATTGCGTGAGAAAAGCTGAGGTATTCGTTACCTCTCATGTGGATAAAACGCATTTAGCCCGTTAATCAACGAAATTGCAAATAGCACTATGATCACCATTAATTCTAAAAGCTCTACCAGAAGTTAGTGATAATGGCAAAAATCCTTTAATGATATTTGAAGAGATCGTTTATGCTAGATCAGGTTATCTAAGATCGAGAGGAGAGGAGCTTAAAAAGTATAAAATTCATGGAAATTCAACAGCAATTTCTAGGTGTACATAATGATAAGCATAGATCGACGCGAACTGGTGAATTGCAAACAATAAAAAATCCTGCAAATGCTGAGCTTTTTAAACTATGTCATATCAAGCATATGAAAGTTCGTTTTAAATTAATGGCGGAGAGAGAGGGATTCGAACCCTCGATATGGTTTCCCATATACACGCGTTCCAGGCGTGCGCCTTCAACCAC
>NZ_JBHIRW010000054.1:0-5954 GCF_042197445.1 Bartonella sp. AA1HLJMS
GAAAGAGCTCATTTGGTTTCGTATTTTTAAACTATAACTTTTAAAACGTTTTTAGTACCAAATCTAAAGTAGATAGTAATTCTACTGCCATGGCATTATTTGCCTCCATTTTTTTGTGGAAGCGAATAGTTCCATTCTTAAAGACTAGCCTGCAATCTATTCATTAAAAGGCTTTTGATTTATAAGATATGACGTTTTGAATTTCATGACCTTTATTTCCTACCTCGGTAAAAAATACCGTGGTTATAAAATCGATCTTGTCTTTAAATCCTTTTATGCAATCTTTATAAATTAAACCCATAAGCTTATAAAAGTTTTAAATGATTACCTTCTTATAGGATACTATAACAACTTTAGATTTTGCGCTCCCCAATTTTGAGGACTGCAAATCTTGTGTTTTTATCATACGATTAACAATCCAATCATTAAAACAAGATGTGATCTTTAAACGTATGTTATCGATAATTCCAAACAACTAATTTTTAAACAATGCGATTTTGAGTGATAAAAACATATCATAAAATTTATAAACTGTTGTGAATGATATCGGCTTTTCATTTCATTTGAATACACACATGCGTTATAATATTTGTATCATGATTTGCTTTTTATGGTCTATTCATACATGCCAATCTTATATAAAAAATGGTCAAATGAATCACGTATAAAAGTGTGGATTCTTAAGTGGATTCATATAAAATAATTACAAACAAACTATTGACTTTATTGTGTTTTTTGATATGATATAGAGCATCAACAAGGCTTCAAACACGGGACGCGTCACAAGATGTTGCGCTAACATCTCAATCGCTTCTTCTTGCTTTATCTCACTGTTTAAGTTGTTTTTTAATTCTTTATAAAACGCATCAAAGGCATGATAAGCTTCGCTTGTTTGATCAGAAAGCATAGTTTGAAGGCGTGTGATATGGTTTTGTGCAATCTCAGCAACATTGCCAGCCCAAATGCCCCAATAATCACTCATAGTAGATTTTTTAACAATCAGTGTTTTGAGAGCATTGGGAAACTCAACAAAAAAGGGCAATCTTCCTTGTCCTTCATATGTTTGGTGCGGTTCATGAGCTTGTGTCCCAATACGAAGTCCGGATTGTTCCGATTTTTCGTGGAGCGTGATTTCGTCAATAACCGTGGTGACATTCTCTAATTCGGTCTTTTTAGAAACTGTAACAATGTCGATGATAGAGCTTACGTCTTGTCCTAAGACCATCTGGTTAAGGGTTTTACTAAAATTCTCATCATGGGCAAGCAAAGCATTGAGAACTTGCCAGACAACACTGTATCTCTTATTGTTTTTTAATGCCTCTTCTGGTGAAACACCAGCAGGAATACCAACCGGCAAAATGATATAGCCCATCTTTTTGCCTTTTGCACGACGCATCACACGTCCCACTGCTTGTATCACATCCACTTGGCTTTTACGCGGGTGTAAAAACATAACCGCATCAAGGGAAGGAACATCAACACCTTCTGAAAGGCAGCGTACATTGGTTAATATACGGCAGACATTCTCACCCGCATCTTCTTTCAACCAATCAAGTTTTATCGTACGGTTTTTGGCACCAGATTTTCCATTAATATGATCTACTTGACAGTTAAGAGGGGGAATATTTTTATGGTTTTCATGAAGATTACGTAAATCTTTCTTAACTTCTTCATCGTTGAATGTTCTACATATGCGTTCAGAAGTATCAATATCTCTACAAAAAGCCAAAGCCCGGTGCATGGGTCTTGTATCATCCCCAAGATCAATTTTCAGATCCATTTTGGTAAGAGCTTGATAACAACCCATGATCTTTGTTCTATCATCAAGAATAAGTTCATAATTCTCATCTGTCATCAGATGCTGGATAGATTTACTCACTTCTCCTTCATCAACACCTAAAACGATAATCTTGTAAGGCGTTAAAAGTCCATTTTTTACAGCATGGGAGAAACTATAAGAATAAAGGATTTTTCCATAAAGCTCTTCATCATCCATAGAAGCCAGAACAGCATCAATCTCATTAGCTTGTTTTTTGGCATTATCACTAAAGATACGAGGGGTTGCTGTCATATACAGACGTTTCTTGCCCCGAATAAGGCTATTATTATGAACCTTGATAAACTCAGATTCACTCTTGTCTGTTCCTAACACAGCTCCAGTGGTACGGTGTGCTTCATCACAAATGATCAGATCAAATTCCGGTAAAGCATATTTCTTTTGCGCATCCGAAATCACTTGTATCGAATGGTAGGTAGCAAAGACCACAGTCATGGCATCAGGAGAAACCTTATTGGCTTTTTCTCCAAGCTTTTGAGAATCTGTTGTTGCTGGTAGAGCGAGATCCGAGACATCGAGTTCGGCAGCATCATCTTGGGCTTTACGACGCTTACCAACTTGTGTATCAGAACACACCGCAAAGGAACGCAAGGGTATTGCTGTATCTGCTGTCCATTCTCTTATTGTTTGTGACATTAAAGAAAGAGAGGGAACAAGGAATAAAACACGTTTACCTTGACCAGCAAGAGCTTCTGCTATCTTCAGACTGGTAAAGGTCTTTCCCGTTCCACACGCCATAATCAGCTTGCCGCGGTCTGCTTCTTGTAAACCGTCACAAACAGCTTTAAGCGCTTCTTGTTGATGATCTAAAAGCTTTTTCGGTTCTTTTTTCTTAAGAGTAGCTTCCCCTTTGCTTTCAAAGGTTGACCAATCTATTTGACTGTTTTCCAGATCGAAAAGATTAATCCGTTGAATGCGGACTCCTTGTCCTTCACAGGTGAGATCGGCATTGTTACTCCAATTACCTTCGGTGCTATCAACCAGAATACGGCGTGTGAAGATCTTTTTTCCCGAGGCAGCAATAAAGCTATCAATATCTTCCTTCTTGATCTGATGATTTGCACTATAAAACTTACATTGAATAGCGGCATATCCTTCTTCATCACGAATTTTAGCAACCAGATCAATGCCGATATCACGCCCATCTTCTCCATGCTCTTTTGCCCATTCACAATAGGTTTGAACCTTTTCATATTCTTGGCATTGTAGAGGGTCTTGCGTCAAATAAGCAATTACAAACTTTTCAAAAGAAGTTCCTCTATCGCGCGCATTTTCTGTATGATCACGGTAGGATTGTAACAGAGAGCGTAATGTCAGTGATTTGTTATGAGATTGAAGCATTTATAATAAAACCCCACCGCTTTATAAGCGTTGATCTATCGGTGTCAAAAAACTTTAAATAGAATCTGCTAGATCTATTTAAAACAAATAGCAATAATAAAATAAAAAAAAGGTGCTAAAGACCCACAACCTGCTTAAAAAGAAATTTTATTAAAGGCTACTTATCCACAGCCTATGACATGAGGTAAGATCAGCAAAATAGTGAAATTTGCTGTTCGTTTTATGGAAAAAAGACAAATTTGATATGTGCTTTTAAGATATCAGAATGTATGTTTTGATAGGCTTTTATTGCTTGCTTTGTAAGAAAGATAAAAAGCATATACCCCCCCCTATACCCCCAAAACCCCTACAAAACCTATGCTATAAGTTGAATTTACAGGTTGTAATGTTGATATAGATTGTTTTTTGAAAAGTTGATAAAAATTAACATATTGAAATATAATGACTTTTATTTTGATTTTTAAAATATATAAAGAGGGGAATAAAAAGCACCTCCAAAACCCCCAAAACCTCCAAAACCAATAGATGGGAAATGTTTTGAAGGTTTCATTTTATGAATACATAAGTTATATGTTTTATTGGAATTTAAAATTCATTCATTGAAATGTTTTATGACTTTTCACTAAGGGGTGCCATTCATAACGTATGGTAGGTCGACCGCCTTGGGAGTTATTCTCTCCAGAGATTTCACGAATATAGTTACAACGACATAAAAGCTCTAAAGCTTGCTTAACGGTTTGATTGTCTGTTAAACATTTCCAATCACGTTTATAAACATCCCGTGCAGTAAAAACATTAGGTAAATAATCACAGCGCTTGACAAGCAAGTTTGCACTTTCTGTTGCTAATGTATCATGCGCCGCATAAAGACGTTTGGCATGACTTAACAGATATTTTTCCCAATACAAGGCTCTCTCAAGAGCATTTCTATTGATTTCAAAACGACCCCCTTCGGTCAATTCAAAAATCAACGCAAGGGTTGGTATGGTTTTATCCATTTTCAAAAGATACGATTGTAAATTTGTAGAGAAATGACCACTATTTATTTTTTTCTGAAAATTTTCCCACCATACACGAAACATTTCTTGAGCTTCAGCAGAAAAGCGTATGGTTATCGGATGCTTTGGTGAGCCTAACGGTTTATCATAAAGAGAACGAAAGACCCCTTGATAGCTTTCCCATACCTTTTGATTGGGAGATCTATCCGTCCATAACCGCTTTTTTCGTTCGTCGGGCCATACAATCATTTGAAATCGTTGCATGAAACCATCATCATTTATTCCATGGCACATGGCTTGAATAATGGGAATAATGCGTGAGGGTTGAATGCCCCCAATAATGGAAATGGTTGCATTGGGAATATGAATGGTTCCACGTTCAATACGGTCATAGGTGTATGACGTATTGCCATTAAAAGCTGTTAGATAAAAGGCACGGTCTGTTTGGTATTCCTTTCTTTCCATATTAGCTAAAAACCCAGCCAATTCATCTCGTACCATCAAGAGACCACGGGGGTTTTCTTTTAAGAGTTCCCCAAGCTTTTCGACAGTCACATCGTTGACAATAAGACGTCGTTTATCAAGAGTGTTATCATCACTTTCTTTGTGTTCAATAGATTGTGAAAGAAGGGCAAGGGCTTGTTCCTCATCTTGATCTTTGAGTGCTTTATAGGCTTGTTTTTTCTTTTCTCGTTTATCTAATTCAATAAGAATATCTTTCTTTTCTTGCTGTTCTTTCTTCTTTAACCATTCTTGATGCCATTCCTCTTGAAAGGCATAGAGAGGAGTTAAAGCGGCTTGCATGGTAGGTGTTTTGAGTGTTGAAGGTTGCCCCACAAGAGCACCCCAGAGATTAGGAACAATTTTCCAATTATTATCATGTTTTTTGGGAGCGATACGCACGCCATTTCCAATGACAGCAGATAATCCACATAAAGCAGAAACAGCAACAAAATCGATAGAAGATTGTTGAATATCAGCAACGTCATAAACATAGTTTATTAATGGTGTTGGAAGCAGGAATATTTTAAAAGGCTCGACGGGTAAGAGAGCCGTAGCAATCGGTTGTAATTGCCCCCAACCATTTTGTTGCAAGGCTTGTTCATAAGAAATGGCTTTTAAACAAGTATTTTCGTTTAAAGAGACATTATCGTTATCATTGATGGGAGTATTTTCATTATTGTTTTGTAAATTACTATCTTTCATAGTTTCCCTCTTTTAAGAAAGTAATACGTTATTAAAATCGGTTCCTTTTGGAGCTTGCATCATAAAGACCTCAAAGCCTTGGCTATAAGCACGTGCAGCTAGGGTAAAACCTGCTTTACGACCCGCATCATCGCCGTCCATTGCAATGGTGAGACGTCCTTTTGTATGGGGTAAATTCACACGCATCATGCCACTGGTTGAAAGAGACGCCCATAAATCAACGGGCTCTGATAACAACCCAGACAAAAGAGCCAGACCGGTTTCAATGCCCTCACAAATGACCAGATGTTTGGGATTGCCTTGACTTAAATGCACAGCACCACCTGTTACAGATCCCAACATGGCTTTTGCTGGTTTCTGATCTGTTTTGCAGCCATTGTCTTTTAAAAAGGTTCTATGAATGGCAAAGGAACCAGCACCCTTAACAAGAGCCACTAACGCGGGCAGTGTACCCCCAGAGGGGTGTGGACATTTGTCGTAAAAGCGTAAATCAGTAGGCAAATCACATGTAATACCCCGCATACGTAAATAGGTTTCTGCTAAAGTATTTTTGATTGGTTGGCTTTGTTGCC
>NZ_JBHIRW010000055.1:0-5816 GCF_042197445.1 Bartonella sp. AA1HLJMS
ATCGTCAATGGTAAACCCGCTCTTGAATGGGTTATGGAACGGCAATGTGTAAAGACTGATAAAAAGAGCGGCATTGTGAATGATGCCAATCGCTATGCTGTTGAAACCGTTGGCAACCCTGCTTATCCATTGGAATTGTTTTAAAGGGTTATTACCGTAAGTTTAGAAACCATGAAAATCGTTAAGAACTTACCAAAATTAGAAATAAGAGAAACTGAATAACTTATAAAGCATGCTCACATAATGGGGATGCTAAACGCATAGGGGTATAAGGTCTTATACCTATAGGTTCCTATACCCCTTTATACATTGCTTACATATAATCTTAATATGCGTTATTCTAAAAAGAAGAAACTTGCACTTTTAGATACTCTACTTTGGGACGATAAGCCCCTCTTTGGCTAGTTTCTCGACAGTTGTTTCTGCAACGCTTACTATGAGATTAGAAAATGATGCAAAAGCATTTCCATTGCTAGAGCCTTTTGCTAGCCATATGGTTTCTTTGTTTTTTGTATTGTGAATAAGGTAAACACTAACGCTTATGCCGGGCTTACTAATATTATATCCACCGCTCACATAACCTGGTGTCGTTACAGTTCTTATGGTAGTAAAGTGTCCAACTTCCGAAATAGTACTTGTAGAGGTTCCTAGATGATATGTTGGCGGGATATACGTCTGTGATATATCACGATTATCAACGCTAACTATTAGGAGTGCATCTGCGCCTTTATTTGTTATAATTTTCTCTTTCTCGTTATAGGAATAATTACGAGTTGGAGGGAAAAGTTCTAATCCTCTCAATATCTGTACATTGTATTTAACGAGGGATTTCTCAAAGGTGTCTTCAAGTTCTTTTTGCTCAGAAATAGACATGCCAACACCTCCTATAACCACCTTTTTGGTTTGAAATCGTCCCTTGTAGTTTGGATCAACAATTCCGGTCAAGTGTGTTACTTGATTATCCCAAGGACCACAAGCTGTGAGTATTAACAAACAAAATAAAATAAAAAACTTCATCATCATAAACCTTTGATTAATATCAAAAGTCTAATAATGTATTTATAATTCAAATTAAAGATACGATTTAAACTTTTAAATAATTTTTTTAGATTGTTTTGCAAAATTTAAGAAATCCCATCTTAAAGTGAATAGGCTTCTTTTGAATTGCCTTTAAAAGATTATATCGTAATCTAAAATGATAACTTTATGCTTTTCAAAAGCTTTGTTTAAAGAGAGTTATGTATATTCATTTTGCTTATAGGTTTTGAAGGTGTAAAAATCGTCAAACCCCCCTCAAAACGTATATTATTGATTGAATTTAGAGGTTATATTATCAATATGAGTTGTTTTTTTAAGATCTATAAAATATTAACATATTGAAAAATAACATTTTTAATTTTTATCGTTTTTTTATCTAAAAGGGGCAACCCTCAAAACTCAAAACCCTGTCAAAACTCATAACCATAATGATCTTGATAGCATCTCTTATGAGTTACAAGCTATCTTTTGAAAAGCTTTAAAGAATCACATGATTTTCATAAAGCACGTTGTAATCATTCTCTAAATCATAAGGTTATCATTCAAAAGAACTGATTAAAATGCATAAAAGGGATTTTGATAACGTAATCAATTTTTAATTTCATACGCTTTTCATAAGACACGTGTTAATCACTCACTAAAAATATAATTTTATCTTTTAAAAAGAACTAATCAAAATAACAAAAGCCTATTAAAAAGGATTTTGCTAATCTCTATAATTATCAGTTTCTATTGAGATGTTTTCATAACGGTTTATAAATTACAATTATCCTATTTATCGTTTCTCTTATAAAAATGATGCCATGGCTATAAAGCATTTAACAACTATAGAGAATGCGTAAAAACAGTAGCTTTGTTTAAATAAAGCAAAAATACAAATGAAAGCGTTGGTTATCAAGATCATCTCTATAAAAAGCTGTTAAGTTGCAAACGTGTTATAAACAAAATTCACAAAAAAATTAAAATTCATTTAGTAAAAAAACTGATAGGTTATAAAGTTAAAAATACGCATTATGAGAGCGTTTCTAAATATTATAAATTTATAGATTCAAAACATAACGCAATCGTTTAAGAACGCCCATAATATAGCTTTAAAAGAATATAAATATAAAAGAAGCAATTCATAAGCACATGATAACATTAATACACAATGCAATTTAAAAAATACAAAAAATATCAAAAAAGATAAAATATTATTTGATAATAAATACGTATTTTGTTATATAAATAATCAAGTGATCAAAACACTAAACATCAAGCGGGTAGGTTACGAACAACCTCTCCCATCTCTTTAAAATACTGGCTTTTTTTTATGCTGTCATTAGCATATAACGATTATGTCGGGTGTAGTTACGCTATACAATACTCTTATGAGAAAAGCGTAACAACGGACTTGATGCCGTGTTTTGAGCGCCCGACGCCCTTATAGGGTGTCAATTCAAAACAATATTAACATCAAGGTTTTAAATATGACAAATATATCAAACAACACCCCCGTTCTCTCTAACATTGCAAATGAAACTGCATCTGTTAATAAACAAGAGCCTGCAAAAAAATATGAACTTACTAATGAAAACCGCGTTGTTAACGGTGTGACTTTACACCGCATTAAAGCTTTAAGAGACTTTTCTGATGTCAAGGCGGGGATTTAGGTGGCTTTATTAAAGATGAAAGTGATCTGTCTCATAAAGGCAATTGCTGGGTCTATGATAATGCTATGGTTATCCAAGCAAGCGTTTCCGAAAATGCAAAAATACGCAATAATGCCTGTGTTGTGAATTATGCTAGGGTTTATGGTAATGCCGTGATTAGTGATAAGGCATGGGTTTTGAGTGATAAAGCACGTGTTTATGACAATGCAATCATTAATGGCAATGCAAAAATTGGTGGCTATGTTTTTGGCAATGCCGTTGTGAGTGATAATGCCGTTATTACTGAAGGGGCTCTTATTTACGATAATGCCCGTGTATATGAAAATGCTCATGTGAGTGGGCTTGTGTTTAATGATGCCCATGTCTAAGGTAAATCACGCCTTGCTGCGTGGTCAAAAGCTTATGGCAATGCTCATGTTTTTGATAAAGCTATAGTTTATGATGGTAGCAATATTTATGACAATGCCAAGGTTTTTGGCTCGGCGCGTGTTGGTCCTTTTGCAAAAATTCATGATAATGCTCATGTGAGTGGAAAAGCACAAATTTGCCAATTTACAACGATTTATGGCAATGCTGTGCTTAAAGAAAATAAGAAATTTTCTGAAGATGTCTGTGGTGCTGATCAGGATATAAATAAAGTTGCGTAAATAACGCGCGGGCGCGGCGGGGGCGCCCCCTTTTAACATTTCATTTAAAAATTTAAATCTCTTTATAAAGGAATTGTGCTATGCAAAAAAAGTTTGCACTCACAAATGAGCCACGTGTATTTAATAATAAAACTCTTTATCGCATTCGTGCTTTAAAAGATTTTGATGATGTTAAGACGGGGGATTTAGGGGGCTTTATTGAAAAGGAAGCTAATCTATCCCATGATGGCAATTGCTGGGTTTATGATAAAGCTTGTGTCTATGGCTATGCCGTCGTTTCTGAAAATGCAAAAATACGGCATTTTCTCAAGTTTGTGGTCAAGTCTATGGGAATTGTGAAATCTATGGCAAGGCTTTCATCTCTCAATACGCAAAAATTTATGACCATGCTTGTGTCTATGGCAATGCTCATGTTTATGGGTATGCTCATGTGAGTGGTGCTGCCCGCGTTCTTGCTGATGCTCATATTTATGATTATGCTCATGTTTCTTATGATGCTACGGTTTTTAGTTATGCAAGGGTCTATGGTCGTGCCATTGTTGCTGGCTCGGCTCGTATTCATAGCTATGCCAAGGTTTATAATTATGCCTTTATTAATGGTCGTGCAAAAATACATGGCAAGGTCTATGGCGGTGCTTTGGTGGGCGGTTGTGCTGAAATTTATGGCTCTGTTTTTGGCAATGCCAAGGTTTTATTCTATACTAAGGTCTGGGGTCGCGCTTATGGCAATGCGAAATTAACCAAGAAAAGCAAAGTAAAGGAAGTTCCTATAAATTATGAAGTTTATGAAAGTGATAACCTTGTCAAGATTGTTGATGAAACAGAATAAAAATAGACATGGGGGTGCCTTCTTGATGGCTATAAACGCATTATAGAAGAATGCAAAAAAAGCCGTGTCAAGTGATATGACGCGGCTTTCAAATAACGATTATAATGATAGAAAAATAATCATCCACAATGGAGTAATGAATGCATATATACAAAACGTATCATATTGCAAGCGCTCTATTAGAGATATGAAAACTTATCAAAAGGAATGTAAATAATGCGTATGATCTTTAATCACTCATTTGAATGAGAGAGCCTATAAAACGCTTGTTATGGCTATCAAACGTATTAATCATAACGTCTTTATCTTAAAGAGGTTCATATAAAACAAAGCCCATGATCAAAATACTTCTTTTAAAACGTTCCAATATACTGACCTTAAAATTGAGTTGAGTAAATTCAAATAACACATTGTCTAAAATCAAAACCTATCAACAAATCAAAACGCTTGGTAACTTTATCAAAACCCGTTTTTTATATTTGCAAACGTTGGTTTTCAAAACAATCTCTCATAAGACAAAAGCAGCGTTTTTTTTTACAAAAGTAAGGATCATAAGCTTATAATTGCTTATAAACATCTGTTTCAAACGTTAAACAGTATTTAGAAAGGCTTTCATAAGTTTCTTTTAAACATAACTTTTTTGCAAATTAATCGCTCTATATTTGGCTAGCAAAATTAAGTAAAATCTCATGCCTTATAATGTTACAACGGTTTCGTATTTTACCTGCTTATCTTTGTCTAAATAGATGCCCTCAAATTTGAGGGGACCTCATTTGGTTTCGTATTTTTAAACTATAACTTTTAAAACGTTTTTTAGTACCAAGTCTAAAGTAGATAGTAACTCTACTGCCATGGCATTGTTCGCTTCCATTTTTTTGTGGAAGCAAATATAGTTCCGTTTTTAAAGATTAGCCTGCAATCTATTTCATTAAAAGGCTTTTCATTTCATAAGATATAGCGTTTTGAATTTCATTACCTTTATTTCCTACCTCGGTAAAAAATACCGTGGTTTTAAAATCGATCTTGTCTTTAAATCCTTTTATGCAATCTTTATAAATTAAACCTATAAGCTTATGACAGTTTCAAAGGGTTATTCCTTTTTAAGGTTTCGCTCAAAAAAGAGCAAAACTCATACCATTCTTTAAACGTATAATCGATAATTTCAAACAACTAAATTTTAAACAATGTGATTTGTGCTATGATAAAAACGTATCATAAAACTTATAAACTGTTATGAGTGATATCGGCTTTTCATTTCTTTTGAACATTTACATGCGTTATAATATTTGCATCATGATTTGCTTTTTATGGTCTATTCATACATGGCAATCTTCTATAAAAAATGATCAAATGAATCACGTATAAAAAGATGGATTCTTGAGTGGATTCATATAAAATAATTACAAACAAACTATTGACTTTATTGTGTTTTTTTACATTATATCTTACATTGTCTGACCAGTTGATCTCAACACGCTTGATTGCCTCATTGTCTGAAAAGCGAAACCGCTTCTCAACGGGGGCATTCTCACGCAACGGGTTCTATGTCACCCATAATTCTGCCCGCCATCCCTCTCCTTCTTCTCGCAAAGTCGGTATAAGCGTTTGCCAAGCTGTCTCTGTAACGGGCTCTGCCTCATCAACCCAACA